>CAZAZP010000001.1:0-112535 GCA_964489695.1 uncultured Erysipelotrichaceae bacterium
GTCAAATATAAAGCTGTTTTTTATTTAGTGTCTACTTGACAGGTACTAGTATCTTGAGCTGGTTTTTTTAACGGCTATAGTATTCAACTACTAATGATTCGTTAATTTCTTGATTCAATTCATTACGTTCAGGATGTCGGAGATAACGACCTTTTTTGGTATCCTTATCAAATTCTACAAAGTCAACGATTGTTAAACGTTCTTCTAAAGCTTCAGAAATTACTTTCAAGTTTTTTGAACGTTCTTTAACTTCGATAGTTTGATTAGGGCTAACGGTATAAGAGGGGATATCTACTTTTTTTCCATCCACGAGAATATGACCATGGTTGACTAATTGACGAGCACCACGGCGCGTTTTCGCTAAACCTAAGCGATAAACAACATTATCTAATCTTGACTCTAATAAGACAAGTAAGTTTGTCCCAGTAACACCTTTAGTCTTAACAGCCTTTAAATAAGTGTTAAAGAATTGTCTTTCATTTAATCCATACATGTAGCGAATCCGTTGTTTTTCCCGTAACTGAATCCCGTATTCAGATAACTTTACGCGACGGTTTGGTCCATGTTGACCAGGAGCGTATTGTCTTTTTCGTAATTCTTCACCAGTTTCTAACAGGGAAAAACTCAAACGTCGGGATTTTTTCCAAACTGGTCCAGTTAATCTTGCCATTATAATCCTCCTTATTGTTTTATGGCGATAAAACAATAACAGAGACAAATCATCGTTGTGGTGTGTTGATAAGATTTCGCCATTGCAGCTAGGTTACTTTCATTTGGTTAATCAACGCAGGGACACAAGACTTTGCTCGCTGCTATTATTTACCAATTGATTCTAACAAAAGCACTAAAATAAGTCAAATTAACTGAATAATGAGTTAGTTTATTACCGATAATAACTGTTTTTTATGCTACAATACTAGTAGATTAGTGAGGTTGATTATGCCATTATTATCAGCAACTTTAGAATATCTTTGGTCTAATCCAATTATTCCAATTAGTCTCAGCTTACTGGGCTTACTTTTAATTTACTTTTGGATCAAACGAATTCGCTTAAAAAAGTTAGCGCGTCAGTTAGATGAAATTGAGGTTAGATATAATACTTTAAAAAGTGTACCACTAGCTTTTAAACTAACCAAAAGTGAAGCAATGGTGGAATTGGATGAGAACCCATTAGTTCCGATTACTAATTTTAAAGATGATTTTGAGACTGTACAAAAACATTTAAAAACGATTGCACGTTTAATTAATGACGCTGATGATGCTATTGCCAGTAGTAAGATAAAAAACACTAAATTAGTGATTCAAGATTTGAATGCTATTTTAAGTTTACTTGATACGGATGTTAGTAAACTTGATGCCAATTTAGACGGTATTTTAGAAAAAGAAGCTGAATTACGGCTATCAATTAATCAAGCTAAAGAACAATTATTAACCATTAAAGAACAATTAAATAATCAACCCCAAAGCTTAAAACATGCAGAACCATTAATCTTAAGCCAATATGAACAGTTAGATAAAAAGCTTATTGCTTTTGAAGAGTGGATGTATGTTAATGAATATGATAAAGCCCAACATGAACTTAAAGATATTCAAACAGCGGTAGTCGAATTAGGTAATCTAGCTGATAAACTACCAAAACTCTTAGATTTGGCTTTAGGTACGTTACCAACTTTAATTAGTACGATTGAAAAACGCTATGCATTAGCTTTAGCTCAAGGTGCTTCTGTCGTTCATTTAGAAGTAGTGAAAAACTTAGAAGTTATTAAAGAAAACATCAAACAAGACTATGAGCGACTTACCGTTGGGGATGTGATGGAAGTTGAAGTCCATATTGATAATAGTTTAACGCGTCTCAATCAACTGCACGATCAAGTTAATCGCGAGATTGATGCGAATGCAGATGTTGATGAAATTAAAAAGCATTTTCTTGAAACTTATAATTCGGGTTTAAGACAGGCTGAAGCCGCTGAAACTGCTTTTAATCAAGTTGGCGAACGGTTTGATTTTTCTTTAGCGATTAATAATATCCGGACAGCCGTTAAAAACTTACAAGCGGTTAATAGTAGTTATCAAAAACTGAATCGTTATGCGGTTGAAACGAAAATGTCGCCAGCGACTCATTGTATTGAATTGAAACAATTATTACAAAAAGTAGTTTTATTATATGATGAAATTAATACTAATAAATCAAAGATTGAATTAGTTAAACAATATGAAGAGCGAGCTGAGCAACAATTAGTTAAACTGCAATTAATTATTAATGAAATGTTAGTTAAAATTAAAGTCAAGAAATTACCTTCAATCTCAGCTGATTTCGATGGGGATGTCAATCGAGCGTTAGAATATCTTAATACCATTAAGAATCTTTTAGCGAGTCAAGATTTAGATATTACATTGTTAAATTCAACGTTAGAAGAAGCGATTGATTACACTTATAAGCTTTATAACAATGTTAATGATATTGTTGGAATGGCGGTGATGGTTGAAAACAGTATTGTTTATGGTAATCGTTACCGAGCCTTTTTTCCTGAGTTAGATAGTGAACTAACTAAAGCAGAAATTGCTTATCAAAATGGTGAATATACCCATGCTTTAAAAACCGTCATCAATGCGATGGAAAAATTTCAGCCTGGGGCTTATGAACAATTAGTTAAAGAGTAGTAATTATGACATTTTATGATTTTGATACGATGAGCACGACACCAGTGCACCCCGAAGTATTAGCTGCTTATCAAGCGTTATTAAATAACTATTACGCTAATAGTGAGTCACTCCATAGTCGTGGTCGTGAAATAAATGAGTTATTAAACCAAGCTCGCCAACAAGTAGCGAGCTTATTAATGTTAGAAAAACATGAAGTTATTTTTACCAGTGGTGCTAGTGAAGCAAACAACTTAGCCATCAAAGGTTATGCTTGGGCGAAACAAGAGCGCGGTAAGCACTTGATTACTAGTGCGATTGAGCACGCGAGTGTTTTAAATAGCTTTAAACAATTAGAACAAGAGTTTGGTTTTAATGTTACTTATTTACCCGTTAATCAAGCTGGTTTAATCTCATTAACAGACTTAAAGCAAGCGATCAATAAAGAAACTACCTTAGTTTCCATTATGGCGGTAAATAATGAATTAGGCACTATCGAGCCAGTAAACGAAATTAGTCAATTTTTAAAAAAAGAGCATCCCCGCATTGCCTTGCATGTTGATGCTGTTCAAGCAGTGGGTAAAATTGATTTAGCGTTGTCTGATTTTGACTTAATTACATTATCAGCGCATAAAATTAATGGGCTAAAGGGGAGTGGGATCTTGTTAAAACGACCCGGAATTGCTTTAATCCCGTTGATTAGCGGTGGTAATCAAGAACAAAATTATCGCGCTGGAACAGTTGATGCTTTGACCCAAATCATGTGGGCTAAAACACTGCGTTTAGCGCTAAAACAGCAAGCAGCAGCTGATCAAAAAGTCCGAGCGCTGAATCATTATTTACGCCAACAACTTTTAGCCATTCCCGGCGTAATAATAAATAGTCCACTTTTAGCTAGTCCTTATATTTTAAATTTAAGTATTTTAGCTTTACCAAGTGAAGTAACATTAAATGCGTTAAATAACCAACAGATTCTTGTTTCCGCAGCGAGTACTTGTTCGGGAAAAACTTATCAAGCATCTCACGTTTTAAGCGCCATTGGTTTAAGTGACAAGTTAAAAAAACACACAATTCGGATTGGTTTAGCGGCGAGCCATACTAATCAAGATTTGGATTATTTAGTAACAAGTTTAAAGGAGATAATTAACCAATATGGTCAATTTTGAATATGATTTTATTTTAATTCGTTATGGTGAATTAACAACAAAAGGTAAAAACCGCCAAAACTTTGTTAATCAACTCACCCAAAATATCAAAATGAAGCTCAGAGATTTTTCAGCTTTAACATATGAAAAAACTTATGATCGATTTTATATTAAATTAAATGGTACTAATGAAAAAGCGGTAATAAGTAAACTTGAACAAGTATTTGGGATTAGCTCTTTTTCGTTAGCCGTTAAAACAACTAGTGAATTGGCTATGATTGTAAAACATGCAGTTTTATTAATGGAAAAACAAACTGGCCAAACTTTTAAAGTACTCACCCGGCGGAAAGATAAGAATTTTCCTGCGAGTTCTGATCAGATTAATCGCGCTTGTGCTAGTGAAATCTTAAAACAAACAACGTTTAAGGTTGATGTGCATGATCCTGAAATTCGCCTACAAATCGAAGTTGGTACCCATGAAACTTATTTAATGGCGGACCAATATGCTGGAGCGGGTGGTTTTCCTTTAGGCAGTAGTGGGCGGGCTTTACTTTTATTATCTGGTGGGATTGATTCACCCGTGGCGGGTTATTTGACGATGAAAAAAGGGGTTCGCTTAGAAGCCATTCATTTTGCTTCACCCCCCTATACATCAGAAGCGGCATTAGATAAAGTATTAACTTTAGCTAGGAAGCTTAGTGGCTATCAAGGTCAATTAAAATTGCATATTGTTCCTTTTACTAATCTTCAATTAGCCATTAATCAAGCCGCTCATCCAAGTTATCAAATTACCATTATGCGGCGCATGATGATCAGAATCGCGACAATTATTGCGGAAAGACAAAAATGCTTGGCTCTAGTTAGTGGCGAAAGTATCGGTCAAGTTGCGTCCCAAACATTGGAAAGTATGGCAACAATCAATGCGGTAACGAATTACTTAATTTTACGACCGATTATTTCTTGGGATAAAATTGAGATTATTGATTTAGCCCGGAAGATTGAAACTTATGAAACAAGTATTTTACCCTATGAAGATTGTTGTACTATCTTTACCCCAGTTAACCCGGTGATTAAACCACTTGAAGCTAAGGCTTTAAGTTATGAAGCGCGGTTTGATTATGAAACACTAATTGCGGAGGCCATCGCTAATACTAAAACCGATATTATTGAACTTATTGGTTCAGGTCAGCTAGATTTATTTTAAGTAATAGGCTTAATTAAAGGAGAAAAATATGTTTGAAAATATTTCAGAAAAAATGACGGGTATCTTTCGCAAGTTAGCTGGTAATGATAAGATATCGCTTAAAAATATTGAAAAGGCGATGGATGAAATCCGGCAAGCTTTATTAGCAGCGGACGTCAATTATCGCGTTGTTAACGAGTTTTTAGCTGATGTGAGCCACCAAGCACTTGGAGAAAAAGTTATTTCAGCGGTTAATCCAAGTGAGATGTTTATTTCAATTGTGCATCAAGAGATGATTAAACTATTAACAGCGGAAAATCAAGAGTTAAATTTTTCAGCCAAAAAGTTAACTACGATGATGATTGTTGGTTTACAAGGAACAGGAAAGACTACCAACTTAGCTAAAATCGCTGCCTATTTAAGTGAGAAAAAACAACGGAAAGTTTTAATGATTGCGGGTGACGTCGTACGACCAGCCGCAATTGAGCAATTAATTACGTTAGGCCAGCAAATAGAGGTCGAAGTATTCAGTTTAGGTCAAGCTCATTCTGCTTTAAAGACCGTCCAAGCGGGATTAGATTATGCCAAGCAAGGTGATTTTGATACCGTTTTAATTGATACTGCTGGTCGCTTACATATTGATGAAGCATTAATGCAAGAATTAGTAGCCCTTAAAAAACTAGTCAAACCAGAAGAAATTCTTTTAACGGTCGATGCGATGACTGGTCAAGATATCATTCAAGTCGCTACTAGTTTTCATGAACTTTTAGCTATTACTGGTTTAATTGTAACAAAACTAGATGGCGATGCGCGCGGTGGAGCAGTGCTGTCAGTTAAAGCGGTCACTGGTGTCCCGATTAAATTTACTGGAGTCGGTGAAAAACTAGCTGATTTAGACTTATT
This sequence comes from uncultured Erysipelotrichaceae bacterium, assembly GCA_964489695.1. Lineage (GTDB taxonomy): Bacteria > Bacillota_I > Bacilli_A > Erysipelotrichales > Erysipelotrichaceae > CAYUXU01. The sequence goes on from CAZAZP010000001.1 coordinate 5,872, forward strand.
TTATCCGGATCGGATGGCTGATCGGATTTTAGGGATGGGCGATATTGTTTCATTTGTGGAAAAGGCCCAAGAAAAAATTGATTTAGCCGCAGCGGAAAAAAGTGCTGCGCGCTTAATGGAAGGTAAATTTGATTTAGAAGACATGTTAATTCAACTAGAGCAAATGAATAAAATGGGCTCGTTTATGTCGGTCATGAAAATGATTCCCGGTTTAAATCAATTAAGTAAGGGAATTGATGGTGATGCGGCGGACGAAACGTTAAAGCGTAATCGGGCGATTATTCAAAGTATGACCAAAGAAGAACGCCAAAATCCTGAAATCTTACGGGCTTCTCGGAAAAAGCGCATTGCGACTGGTAGTGGTACTAGCCTAAGTGAAGTTAACCGTTTGTTAAAACAATATACCCAAATGAAAGATCAAATGCGGCTGATTTCACGAATGGTTAAAAAATAAAGGAGTTAGCTGATGTTGGATAGCATTTTTAAATATTTAAATATAGGTTTAATTTTAGTGATAGGTGGTTTATTATGCCAACTGATTTTACAACTTTTAAAGCTGAAAGTAGTGGTCCAATCAATTAGCCAACTCTTAGCTCAAATTAAGCAAAGACAACAGCAAAATCAAGCTAAGGTCCAATTACTTAAGCATGGGGTAGCACTAGGAAATCAAGGTTATACACGTTATCGCAAAGTAAATCGTTTTATGAGGAATTATCTTATTAGACCTGGTAAGTAAAAATACTTGACAGAGCTATTTGTTTTGTTATAATGAACTAGTAACAAGGAGGCTTATATGGCAGTTAAAATACGTTTACGTCGCATGGGTGCAAAAAAAGATCCCTTTTATCGGATCGTAGCAGCAGATTCACATTTTCCCCGTGATGGACGTTTTATTGAAATTATTGGTTATTATGATCCCACCGTTGAACCAGCGACAGTGAAGATTGATGAAGAAATCGCCATGAAGTGGTTAAAAAATGGGGCTCAACCATCGGATACCGTCCGTAATTTATTCTCGAACGCTGGCATCATGCAAAAATTTCACGAAGCTAAGAAAACATCACGTTAGTTATGAACGAATTGGAAAAAACAGTTTATGATTTAATTGTTCCATTAGTTGATGATGTCGCTAGTTTAAGTGTTAAAACGATGGAAACATTAAATACTGACGAAATATTAATTTATGTTTATGCTAATTCTAATGACACCGCGCGGCTAATTGGTCGTAAAGGCTCCATGGCGAGTGCGTTACGTCAGACGATGATGATCGCATCCCGTTTGCAAGATAAGAAAATTTCAATCAAATTTGAATCATATTAGGATGCTAGGCATCCTTTTTTGGAGGAAACATGGAATTTGTTGAAGTTGGCAAAATTGTCAATACCTTTGGGATTAAAGGTGAGCTAAAAGTCGTAACTGAATCAGAGTTTATTGCCAATCGGTTTGCCTCTCAGCAAACATTATATGTCGGTAAACAAAAAACACCGGTGGTGGTTAAATCTTATCGCTTACATCAAGGTAATGTTTTATTATTATTAAAAGAAGTTAATGATATTAATCAAGTTTTAAAGTATGTTGATGAAATGATTTATGTTAGCGCTGACTCAATCGAAGATTTGCCTGATGGATATTATTTATTTCAATTAATTGGTTTAAAGGTCCTAGTTAATAATGAAGTAGTAGGGGAGGTAATTGATGCCTATAAGCAAATGCAAACATTGCTGAAAATTAAAACTGCCGATAAAGAGGTTTTAATTCCTTATGTCCCAGCTTTTGTTAAAGCGGTTGATTTGAATCAGAAAACAATTACGATTGAAGTAATTACAGGTCTTTTATGAAAATTTCCATTATTACTATCTTTCCCGAAATGTATACTGGCTTTCTAACGACTTCCATTATTAAAAAAGCCCAGTTAAACGGCGCTGTAACGATTGAATTGTTAGGCTTACGTGATTTTCTCGAAGCGGAGAATGCTCGCGTTGATGATTATCCTTACGGTGGTGGTAACGGCATGATTTTACGTTATGAACCTTTAAAAAGGGCACTTGATTCCATCAAAACTCCGAAAAGTTGGACTATCATGTTAGCTCCTGTCGGACAGAATTTTACTCAAGGTTGGGCTCGGTCTTTAGCTCAATATGAGCACTTGATCTTGATTTGTGGGCATTATGAAGGTTTTGATGAACGAATTTTAAGCGAAGTCGATGCCATCATGACGATTGGGGATTATATTTTAACTGGTGGTGAATTAGCGAGTATGGTAATTAGCGATGCTATTATCCGCTTACTACCAACAGTGATTAATGAACAGTCGCATCAAGATGAGTCATTTGAGACAGGATTACTGGAATATCCCCAATATACGCGTCCCCAGGAAATTAATGGGTTAGTTGTTCCGGAGATCTTACTCTCAGGTCATCACCAAAAGATCGCAGCCTATCGCTTAAAAGAGTCGTTTAAAAAAACGTTACAATATCGGCCCGCTTTAATTAGTCAATATCCTTTTAATAAACAAACGCTAAAAATCTTACAACAAGCGCTGGCTGAATTAGCCCAGCAATCAAAGGAATAAACTTGCATTTTAAATTAAATCTTGCTATATTTATATGGCTTAGGCATCAGTGTTCCGCTGGCAAACTGACTATGAACATTGATTAACAATTGTGAAAGGAACGTAGAAATGAGATTAGATTTAGTCCAAAAGGTGACTAAAAGTCAACTAAAAAGTGATTTACCTTATTTTCGCCCCGGTGCTACGGTACGGGTCGATGTTAAGATTCAAGAAGGTAATAAATCCCGGATTCAAGCTTTTGAAGGGGTTGTAATTGCCCGCCAAGGCAGTGGCGTAGCAGAAACGATTACGGTTCGAAAGATGTCTTCCCAAATTGGTGTCGAACGGGTTTTCCCGCTTCATTCACCAATCGTTAACCAGATTACAGTGCTACGACATGGTAAAGTTCGCCGCGCTAAATTATTTTACTTACGGAATCGCTCAGGTAAAGCTGCCCGAATTGCTGAGATTCGTTAATCAAACCGAGTTAGCTCGGTTTTTTTAAAAGGAGTAATATGAAGCAAAAAGGATTATCCCAACGATTAATTAAAGAAACTATTTCATTTTTGAAAATGGTGGTTATTAGTTTTATCGTGGTGAATGTGGTGACGACATTTTTTGTCAAGCCAGTTAAAGTATTAGGTGCTAGTATGTATCCAACTTTACATCACCAAGATCAAGGACTTTCTAGTGTAATCCAAAAAGCAGCGCAGGGGATTAAACGTTTTGATATTGTCGTGGTTTATTTACCTAGCGAAGAAAAATATATTGTTAAACGGGTGATTGGTTTACCGAATGAAACGATCAGCTTTATTGATGAGCAATTATATATTAATGAACAAGCCATCACTGAAGGTTTTTTAAATGAAACCTATGTGGCCACGACCAAGGCTGAACTAAATTATTTTACAAAGGATGTTACGGCTGTAACTTTAAAAAATAACGAATACTTTTTAATGGGGGATAATCGACCTTATTCTTTAGATTCTCGCTATTACGGACCATTTAAAGTTGATCAAATTATTAGTATTGGCTTATTTTGGCGCTTCCCCCTGCATTAACTTAACACAGAAATTTAGCTAGTTTTAATTTAGCCAGGAGGTCAAATGACAAATCAAAATGTAAACATCAATTGGTTTCCTGGCCATATGACTAAAGCCCAACGTGAAATCGAACAAATCTTACCGCAAGTTGATGTAATTATTGAGCTCCGTGATGCGCGGGCTGTTTTAGCTAGTGCAAATCCGTTATTACAGCGCTTAGCATCCCAAAAACCGCGCGTTATTATTCTAAGTAAAACTGATTTAGCTGATAGTAAGTGTGTTAAAAAATGGAGTAATGAACTAAACTCGGCTGAAAGCTTAGTTTTAGCTTTAAATTTAACTAGTGGTGATTATCGATTAGCAATTATTGAGGCAGTTTTAAAAGTCATGGCCAAAAAACATGCTCGTTTAGCTCAAAAAGGGATTAACCCACGGGCTACGCGGGCTTTAGTGGTTGGTATCCCTAATGTGGGTAAGTCAACATTTATTAATACGATGCGCCAAAAAAAGATTATGCCGACTGCTAATACACCTGGAGTAACTCGGTATTTAAGATTAATCAAGGTTGATCCAACTTTGGAATTAATTGATTCACCGGGTTTATTGTGGCCTAAATTTTATGATTTAAAACAAGCTTACCATTTAGCTTTGATTGGTTCGATGAATGATCATATTTTACCTTTAACCGAGATTTTGACTTATGCTTTAGCTTATTTAAAGCATAATTATCCTCAAGTTCTAACAGAACATTTTTTTGCTTGTGATGATTATAGTCAATTAATCGAAATCGTGGGAAAACAAGCGGGTTATTATTTAGCCCAACAACAAATCGATGAAAAAAGATGTCAAATTCATTTATTGAAGCTACTCCGCAGTAACCAAGTACAAGTCTGTTGGGATCAGCCTGATGGAAAATAAGTACGAAACAGTGGCTTGGGCCAAAAATAAACTGGTGGGCGGAATTGATGAAGCAGGTCGGGGTCCATTAGCTGGACCTTTGGTGGTGTCGGGCGTTATTTTACCCGTAAATTTTATTCATGATCAAATTAATGATTCCAAACAACTAAGTTTAAAAAAGCGGCTTACTTTATTTCCGTTGATTATGCAAACAGCACTTCAAGTTGAAATTGAAGTTATTCCAGCGCAGTTGATTGATGAGTTGAATATTTATCAAGCTACTAAAAAAGCGATGACAGAAATCGCTTTAAAGTTAGCTAGTCCCTTGATTTTAACGGATGCGATGCCAATAAACTTACCAGCTAAAAGTGTTATTAGTCTGATTAAAGGTGATCAACAAAGTATTTCGATTGCTGCGGCGAGCATTGTGGCTAAAGTTACCCGTGATTATTTAATGGAATATTACCATCTTCTTTATCCAGCATATAATTTTAAACAGCATAAAGGCTATCCTACAGCTGAGCATTTAGCCAACTTACAAACATATAGCTACTGCCCAATTCACCGCTTATCTTTTCGACCAGTGGCGCAACTTAGTTTATTTAAATAGCAATTTCTAGTTGATTATTCGGAAGAATAATTATCAAAATAGCCTTGAATTAAGACAACGGGTGTGCCTTTATCGCCACTGCCACTAATTAAGTCACTTAAACTACAGACTAAATCAGCGATTTGACGGGGAGTAGTACCCTCAGTCATTTCTAAGTCGGGGTTTTGTGCTTTTTCTTTAATTGAAGCAACTAGGGCTTGATTTAATTGTTCACCCTTTAGGTCTTGATAAAGATTGTCTGCTAAATACTTAATTTTTAGTTCGTGGGGTTGACCTTTTAAGCCACTAGTAAAAGCAATGGCACTGACTGGATCAGCTAGTTCCCAAATTTTGCCAATCGGGTCTTTAAAAGCACCATCACCAAATACGACGACTTCCAGCTTTTTCTTCGTTAAGTCAAATAAGCGGGCTTGTAAGTCATTAACAAATTGTTGGCAATCACGTGGGAAAAGCTTAATCCGGGTTTCACTGGCTTTATTTGAACCTAATAAACCATATTCGGGATTATAACCACTGTTAGCAATTGGTGCCGTCAAAATATCGTCTAAGCCATAAACCAGGGTATTTGGTTGGCTTTTAAGTTTTTGTTTGGTTAATAAACGGCTATGAATATCCGCAACAATTACTTGATTGGTATAATTTAAAATATACGTGGGATCATTAGAAAAGATAATTTCAATATTAGCACCTAACGATTTATAAAATTCAATATAATCGATGCCAGTAAAAAGATGTTTGGTTTCATAACCAAAGATGGCACGAAACTCAGCTTCGGTAAATGAATTAAGGTAAGGGTTAATTTTCTTTTCAATTAAAACTTGTTCACTAATAAATTGATTACCAACTTCATCATGGGGATAACTTAATTGGACATAAACTTTTTTACTGCCTATGGCAATGCCTTTTAATAATAAAGAAAACCGATTTCGGCTTAAGATCGGGAAAACGACCCCGACGGCTGAACCAGCAAATTTAGCTTGTACATCTTGGGCAATATCATCAATTGAGGCGTAATTACCTTGGGTGCGAGCCACTAAAGCTTCGGTCACACTAATAATATCGCGGTCATGCAACGTTAATTGATGATGTTGGGTCGTCTTTAAAATATAATCAGCCACGATACTAATAAGGTCATCGCCAGTTTTTAAAATCGGTAAACGAATTCCGAAAGCTTGAGTTCCAATTAAACGCATAAGCCACCTCACATAGTGATTATACATAAAAGCTTAACAATCGCGCAAGAAGTTAGGAAAAGATTTGTTTGGACTGAATATATACGTATGCACCAACAACAATTATTAGCCTATGCGCTCAAATATCAAGGTAATTATTTTAAAATTAAACAAGCTCTGCTGAAACAAGAAAGTTATCAGTCAATTTCGACTAAGTTAAATTATGTTACGATATTGGATAGTAGTTATCCTACTAGTTTAAAACAACTAGCTCAACCACCATGGGTGATTTTTTATCGGGGTAATCTAGCTTTATTATCAAAACCCGCTTGTAGTGTGATTGGTAGTCGCCAGCCTCATCCTTATGGAGTTAAGATGACCAGTTTAATTACTAACGAGTTACTGATAAATTATGTCATCGTGAGTGGGATGGCGAAAGGGATTGATCAAGTGGCGCACCAAACAGCTTTAAAAAATGGTCAGACAATTGCGGTTTTAGGTTCGGGCATTGATTATGTGTATCCAGCTAGCAATCAATCTTTATATGAAAAGTTATGTCAAACGCAATTAGTGCTGAGTGAATATCCTGGGTCAACAATTCCCAAGCGCTATTACTTTTTAGCCCGTAATCGGCTTATTGCAGCCTTAGGTGAATTTTTGGTGGTGACGCAAGCGACCTTAAAAAGTGGGACGTTTAAGACGGTGGAATATGCTTTAGAATTAGGGAAAGAAATCTATACGATTCCCTATAATTTAGATATTCCAGCGGGGGCAGGATGTAACGAATTATTAAATAATGGCGCAACCTGTTGGGTAATGAAAGATGAATATATTTGACAAACTAGTCATTAGCTTTAATAATAAGAGGGAAATTGGGGGAAATTATGAAAAAAGTAGTTATTGTGGAGTCACCAACTAAAACCAAAAGTATTGCGCGCTATTTAGGCGATGATTTTGTCGTGGTCTCTAGTAAAGGCCATATTCGCGATTTAGCCAAAAGTGGTCCCGATCGGTTAGGAATCGATATAGAAAATGGTTTTACCCCTAAATATGTAGTAAGCAAAGATAAAAAAGATGTGGTCAAGAGTTTAAAACAAACTGTGAAAAATTCAGAGATGGTTTATTTAGCGACTGACCCGGATCGCGAGGGTGAAGCAATTTCTTGGCATTTAGCTCAAGAATTAGGTTTGGACTTAACGGCGGAAAATCGAGTGGTTTTTAATGAAATTACTAAAAATGCGGTAACTAAAGCTTTTAACCAACCGCGTACGATTGATTTAGCCTTAGTCAGTTCCCAAGAAACGCGGCGAATGTTAGATCGAATCATTGGTTTTAAATTATCTCGTTTATTACAAACAAAAATTAAAAGTAAATCTGCTGGTCGGGTCCAATCGGTAGCTTTAAAGCTGATTGTGGAAAAAGAAGCAGAAATTGCGGCTTTTGTGATTGAAGAGTATTGGACAGTTCATGCTGATTTTGAGTTAAATCAAGTCGCAGTTACCGCTGAATTAACTAAAATCGCGCAGGAAAAACCACCGGTTTTAACATCAGCGGATACAGAAAAAATTATTGCGGAAACTAAAGCACCGTTTTTAGTGACGGATATTAATGAAACCGTCAAAAAACGCCAACCACGGTTAGTTTTTACCACTTCAACTTTACAACAAGAAGCCGCCACGAAATTAGGCTTTAGTGCCAAGAAAACAATGATGTTAGCCCAAAAACTGTACGAAGGTAAAACGATTGAAAATGCTTTAGTTGGGTTAATCACTTATATGCGAACCGATTCAACCCGTTTAAGTCAAGAATTTGTCCAAGATGCCTTTAATTGTATTGAAATGGTGCATGGGGCGGATTATCGCGGGGTATATCGCGTTAAAGCGGAAAAAGGGACCCAAGATGCTCACGAAGGGATTCGTCCAACCAATTTAGAATATCAACCAGAGAAGATTAAACAATTTTTAGCCGCTGATGAATATAAACTATATCGTTTAATTTATAATCGAGCCTTAGCTTCGTTAATGGCACCAGCCCAAGTACGTAACCAAGCGATTACCTTTACGCAAGCTGATTATGACTTTGTGGCTCGTGGTAATGAAATAGTCTTTGCGGGTTATTTAAAAGTTTATGGTGATTATGAGTCAAATAAAGCTGAGATACTTCCAGATTTCTTATTAGATCACCAATACACTGCCAACCAAGTTTATGGGAAACAACACTTTACGGAACCACCACTGCGCTACAGTGAAGCTCGACTTATAAAGACTTTAGAAGAGTTGGGGATTGGTCGTCCCAGTACCTACGCCTCAATTATTGAGATGATTCAAAAACGGGCATATGTCAGTTTGGAAAAGAGTAGTGAAGGTAGTCGCACGAAGGTGTTTGTTCCAACTGAGAAGGGGATTTTAACCAACACTGAATTGGCTAAATACTTTTCGAGTATTATTAACGTTAAATATACTGCGGCGATGGAAGATGAACTCGACCAAATCGCCGAAAATCAATTATCTAATGTGCAGTTACTAACTGAATTTTATCATCAGTTTGAACCATTAGTTGATTATGCCTATGAAAAAATGGAAAAAGTTGAACCAGTTAAAATTGGTAAAGCTTGTCCACTTTGTGGTCATGATTTGGTTATCCGCGAAGGTCGTTACGGTAAGTTTATCTCTTGTAGTGCATATCCAACTTGTAAGTATACCCGCGCGCTTGATGAAGAGAAAAAAGCCGCGGATAAAGGTGAATTATTGGAAGAATTATGCCCAGAATGTGGTTCACCATTAATTAAGCGTAAAAGCCGCTATGGAACTTACTTTATCGGCTGTAGTAATTTCCCTAAGTGTCGTTATATCAAAAAAGAACCAAAAGAACCAAAGAAAAAAGCTGATGCTGAAAGTTAATGTCATTGGAGCTGGTTTAGCAGGTGTTGAAGCTACTTATCAGTTAGTTAAGCGAAGTATCGCGGTTGATCTTTATGAGATGCGACCAGAAAAATCAACTGCTGCCCATGAAACTGGTTTATTCGCGGAGTTAGTTTGCTCCAATTCGTTACGTTCCGCTGATCCACTAGTCGCTGTTGGCTTATTGAAAGCGGAAATGAAAACCCTTGATAGTTTAGTGATTAAAACTGCTGAAGCTACCGCGGTACCAGCAGGTAGCGCTTTAGCAGTTGATCGGGAGCTATTTGCGCAAAGTATTACTGACTTTTTAACTAAACATCCGTTAGTTAATATAATTACTAAAGAGGTAACCACTCTACCAAGTGGCTACACAATTTTATGTACTGGGCCATTAACAAGCCCAAGTCTAGCAGATACTTTAAGCAATCAATTTGGAGATCGACAACTTTCATTTTATGATGCAATTGCTCCAATTATTAGTAAAGATTCAATTGATTTTTCGCGGGCTTATTATAAATCTCGTTATGATAAAGGTAGTGCTGATTATATTAATTGTCCTTTTACCCAAACTGAATTTCAAAAGTTTTATCAAGCTTTAATTCAGGCGGAACAAGTAACTCTAAAAGATTTTGAAACCAAGAAATTTTTTGAAGGTTGTTTACCGGTGGAAGAATTAGCCAAACGGGGTGAACGAACCTTAGTTTTTGGCCCAATGAAACCAGTCGGTTTAGGAATTGGGGAAAATCGACCTTATGCGGTCGTGCAATTACGTCAAGATAATGTCGCGGATAAGCTGTATAATTTAGTTGGTTTTCAAACTAACTTGACTTATGGTGCCCAAAAGGAAGTCTTCCGCTTAATCCCAGGCTTAGGTCAAGCGGAGTTTGTACGTTATGGGGCGATGCATCGCAATACCTACTTAAAAGCACCCGCGTTAGTGAACCGATATTATCAAGTCATCAAACAACCTGAATTATTCATTGCGGGTCAATTAATTGGGGTAGAAGGGTATGTTGAAAGTGCCAGTAGTGGCCTTTTAGCAGCGTTAAATTTAAGTCAAATCTTAAAACAAAAGCCATTACCTGAATATACTAACACCAGTGTTATCACAGCCTTAGCTTATTATATTAGTCACGCTGCTAGTGATAATTTTCAACCAATGAAAGCAAATTTTGGGATTGTGGCGACGCCCGCTGGTTTAAATAAACAAGATAAGAAGGCTTATTTTGTCCAACAATCAAAGGATACGATTACTTTTTTGCAGGAAAACTACGATGGATCAACAATTTGAAGCTTATTTAACTTATTTAAGAAATAATCTGACCGATTCAGAGCACACTTATCAAGCTTATAAACGGGATATTGAACGTTTTATTAGTTTTTTAAAAGAACAAGCTATTACTGATTTTAGTCAAGTTGATCGAATTGTGGTTAATAATTATTTTGTTTTCTTACGCTTTGGTCAAACGACTAATAATTTAAGTAATACTTCATTAGCGCGTAACTTTTCTGCTTTAAGATCTTTGTATTATTATTTAATTGAATTTCATCAGTTTTCAAATAATCCTTTTGTGGGTGTCAAAACTGGTAAATCGACCCGTAATTTGCCTGAGTTTTTGTTTTATAACGAAATTGAGCTTTTATTTGAAGCAATTGAGACCAGTGATGATTTAGGTTTACGGAATCGAGCGATGTTTGAATTAATGTATGCCAGTGGCTTACGGGTCAGTGAATTAATTAATTTGAAGCTTAAACAATTGGATCTAATTGCTCGGACGGTTTTGGTTTTGGGGAAAGGCCAAAAAGAACGGATGGTACCATTTCATCAAGAGGCACTATATTGGTTAAAGGCCTATCTGGCGGTTCGGGCTAACTTAACTAGTGAAAATGAGATCTTATTTGTTAATGCACAAGGGAAACCACTTACTAGTCGTGGGATTCAATATATTTTAAACCAAATTGTCTTAAAAGCGGGCTTAAATATGCAAGTTCATCCGCATATGTTACGTCATTCATTTGCGACGCATTTACTTGATAATGGAGCGGATTTACGGATCATTCAAGAGTTGTTAGGCCATGCGAATATCGCGACTACCCAGATTTATACCCATGTCAGCGTTGATACGTTAACTAGCGCGTATAAAAAAGCTCATCCCCGAGCAAAATTGAGTCAGAATATTGAATAAATCAAGTAGATATGCTATATTACTAGATGGTGTTGAACCCAACACACGTCACACACTATGGATTCAATGTTCCGTGCTAATCTTTTGATTAGTTAACATTGCAGCGAAATAGTGGCGGCTAAACGGAGAAAGGAAATTTTTATATGTCAGTTGTAACCATGCGCAAGCTATTGGAAAGCGGGGTCCATTTCGGCCATCAAACTCGTCGTTGGAACCCAAAAATGAAAGAATTCATTTACACTTCCCGTAATGGAATTCACATTCTAGATTTAGAGAAAACGCAAGATTATTTGGATGTTGCTTATGGCAAGATGAAAGAAATTGCAGAACAAAGCGGGAAGGTGCTCTTTGTTGGTACCAAGAAACAAGCTCAAGCCACGGTCGTGGATGAAGCTTTACGTTCTGGTTCTTTTTATGTTAATCAACGGTGGTTAGGTGGTTTATTAACCAATTATCGGACGATCCAAAAACGAATTCGTCGCTTAATTGAAATTGAAGAGATGGAAGCTAATGGATCAATCAATATTTATCCGAAAAAAGAAGTAGCTCAATTAAGAAAAGAAGCAGCTCGTTTAGAAAACTTCTTAGGCGGCATTAAAGAAATGCGTAAATTGCCTGATGCAGTATTTGTCGTTGATCCAACCGAAGATTATAATGCGGTCTTAGAAGCTAAGAAATTAAATATTCCAGTATTTGGAATTATTGATACTAACTGTGATCCTGAAATCTTAGATTATCCTATTCCAGCTAATGATGATGCGTTACGCTCAATTAGAGTAATTGTCGCATTGATGGCTGATGCGATCGTGGAAAGCAAAGGCGGAATCTTAACCGTCGCTTATCAAGATCAAGATGAACCAGCGATTACCATGAAAGATGTTATTATTAACGTCGAACGCCAAAATGAAGAAAACGAACGTCGTCGACGTCAACGTTATGAAGAAAGACGGAGTCGTGATACTCGTCGACCTGATCGTCGCCGCACCCCACGTCCAAATGACCGTCCCCAAACTGAAACAAGTAAGCCAGCAGAAGCTGTAGCTGAAACGAAAACAAAGGAGGGAACAGCTGAATGATTACTGCCGCAATGGTAAAAGAATTACGGGAAAAAACTGGCGCTGGAATTCTTGATTGTAAAAAAGCCTTAACGGAAACTGAAGGCGATATTGAAAAAGCCGTCCTTTGGCTAAGAGAAAAAGGTATTGCAACAGCTGCTAAAAAAGCTGGTCGGATTGCGGCGGAAGGGTTAAGTCGCGTCTTAGCGAAGGATAACTCAGCTGTTTTATTGGAAATGAACAGTGAAACTGATTTTGTGGCTAAAAATGAATTATTTCTAAGCTTAATCGACAAAGTAGCTCAAGCTATTTTGACTGCTCAACCAGCTGATTTAACCGCTGCTTTAGCTTTACCACTAGATAATGAAACGATTGAAGCAGCGATAACTCAAGCGACAGCCACGATTGGTGAACGGATTACTTTACGCCGCTTTACGCTAGTAAATAAGGAAGCTGACCAAAACTTTGGTCTTTATATGCATATGGGTGGAACGATTAGTGCCTTAGCTGTTACCGCTGGAAGTGATCAAGAAACCGCTAAGAATATCGCGATGCAAGTTGCTTCGATGTCGCCAAGCTTTGTTTCTAAAGATGAAATGAATAGTGCCTTTATTGAACAAGAACGTCAAGTTCAAAAAGAAATTGTGGCTAATGATGCTAGCTTAACTGGTAAGCCTGAAAAAGTATTGCAAGGGATTATCGAAGGTCGTTTAAATAAATCATTAAAGGATTTATGCTTAGTTGACCAAGTTTACTTTAAAGAACCTGATCTTAGTATCGGTCAATATTTAAAAAATCAACAAGCAAGTGTCATTAAATTTGTCCGCTATGCGGTTGGTGAAGGCCTCGAAAAACGCGAAGATAATTTTGCTGCAGAAGTTTTAGCATTTGGTAAATAGAAAAGGCACGTTGTGCCTTTTTTTTGCTCATTAGCTCAGAAAGGAAACGATATGTACCAACGAGTTTTATTGAAACTAAGTGGAGAAGCACTCTCCTCGCCTCAAAATCAAATTGATCCGGAAATCGTTAAGAAAATCGCGCAAGAAATCAAAGAAGTCACTGATTTAGGTGTTGAACTAGCAATTGTAGTTGGTGGTGGAAACTTTATTCGCGGTAAAATGGTGCAAGAACATGGCTTAGACCGGGTCCAAGCTGACTACATGGGCATGTTAGCCACTATGATTAATGCTTTAGCCATTTCAAGTGCGTTAGAAAATCTCGACGTACCAACCCGCGTGCAATCAGCAATCGAAATGAATAAGATTGCCGAGCCCTTTATTGTACGGCGAGCGATTCGCCATTTAGAGAAAAAACGTGTGGTAATCTTCGGTGCTGGCACGGGTAGCCCATTTTTCTCAACTGATACAACCGCGGCCTTAAGAGCTTCAGAGATTAAAGCTGATGTAATTTTAATGGCGAAAAATGGCGTGGATGGTGTCTATACTACTGATCCAAAAATTGACTTGACCGCTACTAAATATGATATACTTACTTATATTGAGATGCTCAAAAATAGCATTCAGGTAATGGATGCGACAGCTACGAGTATGTGCATGGAAAATAATATTGACTTAATTGTCTTCAATATGAACGAACCGGGCAATATTCTCAAAGTTGTTCAAGGTGAGGCATTAGGGACTAAAGTAACTAAGGAGGTATAGAATGAATTATTTGGAGCAAACCCGTGACAAAATGGCGAAGGCACTGGAGAAATTTGAACAAGAACTAGCTAATGTGCGGACTGGCCGGGCTAATGCGGCGATTTTAGAGCGGATTACTGTGGATTATTATGGCGAAATGACGCCGCTTAATCAAATCGGCAGTATTACCGTCGTCGAAGGGCGCCAATTAGTCATCAAGCCTTATGATGGATCATTTTTAAAAGAAATTGAAAAAAGAATTAATATGAGTGACTTAGGTTTAGTACCAGTTAATGATGGGACAATCATTCGTTTAAATGTTCCTAGCTTAACGGAAGAAACCAGAAAGACCATCGTCAAAGGCTTAGGCAAAACAACCGAAGAAGCTAAGATTGCGATTCGCAATGTTCGGCGGGATATTAATGATTTAGTCAAAAAAGATGCTGAGTTAAGTGAAAATATGCAAAAAGATTTATACGAAGAAATTCAAAAAATTACGAATGACTATATTAAACAAATTGATGCTTTAACCGAAGTAAAATCGCAAGAAGTAATGACAATTTAGGTGGCTTGATGGACCAACCTCTAAAACATTTAGCTATTATTATGGATGGTAATGGCCGTTGGGCCCAAGCTCAAGGTTTAAAACGGACCGCTGGACACTTAAAAGGTACCGAGAATGTTCGTGATATAGCTTTAGCTGCTAATCGGTTGGGGATTTCAGCATTAACTGTTTATGCATTTTCTACTGAAAACTGGCAACGACCATTAGATGAGATAAATTATTTAATGAAATTGCCAGCTTTGTTTTTTGAGAAGTATTTACCAGAATTAATGGCCAACCACATTAAAATTACGATGTTAGGTAGTTTTGATCATGTCCCGTTGACTACTAGAAAAGTCTTAACTAAAGCCATTGAAGCAACTAAAAATAATGCTGGTATGACTTTGAATTTTGCTTTTAATTATGGTAGTAAAGCGGAAATTATTCAAGCCATTAACGAAATTATTTTAGCCAGTGAAAAAGGTCAACTAAAAAAACAAGTAACTGAATCAACTTTTGAGCAATATCTCTGGACGAAAGACTTACCACCAGTTGATCTTTTAATTAGAACTGGTGGCGATAAAAGACTATCGAATTTCTTATTATGGCAGCTAGCGTATGCCGAATTAACTTTTATTGAGAAAGCTTGGCCAGAGTTTAATGCCAACGATTTAAATGAAATCGTGCTAGAATATAGCCAACGTCAACGACGTTTTGGGGGTCTAAAATGAAACAAAGAGTGGTAACTGCAATTATCCTGATTGCGGTTTTAGCACCAGTTTTGTGGTGGGGTGGTTATCCCTTACATTTTACTTTAGCCCTGTTAGCAGCTTTGGCAGTTTATGAAATTTTGCATAGTATTGACCCAAAGGTTAACTGGCTAGGAGCGATTATTTTATTTTTGATGATTGAAACACTGACTTATTGTAACAACTATAATTTTATTTATTATTTAGGTTTATTTATTGTCGGGGTATTTGTCTTACAAATTATTAACCGGGATGCAAATATCGGTCCAATGTCTTATGTATTTTTGATTAGTGTTTTGATTTCGTTGGCTTTAAGGTCATTTATTGCAATTTATGATTCTTCTTTTAACTTATTTATTTTAATTTTAATTAGTAATTATTTAGGTGATACCGGCGCTTATTTGATTGGTTCCACTTTAGGAAAAAAGAAATTGATTCCTGAAATATCCCCGAAAAAGACTGTGGAAGGCTTTTATGGTGGCTTTATTTTTGCTTTTATTTTTGCCTTAATTTATGGACTTTGGGTCTTAAAACTTAGTTTATTAAAAGCTCTGATCAGTGGGCTAGTGGTTGGAATTGCGGGTCAAATCGGTGACTTATCTTTCAGTGTATTAAAACGTAAATTTAAAATTAAAGATTTTGGTTCAATCTTACCGGGTCATGGTGGAGTTTTAGATCGGATCGATAGCTTAATTTTCAATTTATTGATTTTTTATAGTGTTTGGGAGTTAATTTCAAGATGGAGCATTTAGTTCTTTTAGGAGCTACCGGTTCCATCGGTCAACAAACGCTGGAAGTTATCCGACAGCATCCAACTTTATTTAAATTATATGGAGTTAGTGCAGGTAATAATATTACAGCTTTAATATCGATTATTACGGAGTTTAAGCCAGAACACGTCTGTGTTAAGGAAGTAGCTGATATGGCTAAGTTGGCACGAACTTTTCCTGGCACTAAATTTTACTTTGGGGAGAAGGGGCTAGAACAACTAGCGACCTTAGCTAAAACAACAAAATTAATTAATGCTTTAATCGGTTTTGTCGGTTTAAAACCAACTTTATTAGCAATTGAAGCAGGGATTGATATTGCTTTAGCTAATAAAGAAACTTTAGTTGTAGCAGGTAAATTAGTAACCGAGTTAGCGCAAAAACATCAAGTAAAGCTTTTACCAATTGATAGTGAACACTCAGCTATTTTTCAGTGCTTACAAGGTAATCAAACTAAGGATGTACGACAATTAATTATCACCGCTTCCGGTGGTAGTTTCCGCCAGAAAAAGCGCTCGGAGCTAAAAGATGTTAGTGTTAAAGAGGCGTTAGCTCATCCTAATTGGCAAATGGGGGCGAAAATTACGATTGATAGTGCTACGATGATGAATAAGGGCTTAGAAGTCATCGAAGCCCATTGGTTATTTAATTTACCCTATGAGAAAATCAGTGTCTTACTCCATCCGGAAAGTATTGTTCATTCTTTGGTTGAATTTATTGATAATTCACTCTTAGCTCAATTGGGTACCGCTAATATGCTGGTTCCAATCCAATATGCGTTAACTTATCCGAAACGTTACCCATTAGCTATAACTGAAACCTTAGATTTGGCAAAGGTAGCAACTTTAAATTTTAGTGAACTTGATCAAACCCGTTTTCCTTTTATCAAATTAGCTTATCAGGTTGGTGAAAAAGGTGGTAATTTACCTGCGATTATGAATGGAGCTAATGAGGCAGCGGTGGCGTTATTTCTGGCCGAAAAGATTGATTTTTTAAAGATTGAAGAGTTAGTCTTCGCTGCTTGTAAGAACTTACCATTTATTGCGGAACCAACTTTAGCTGAAATTATCGCTGCTGATCAAGCCGCTCGAACATTTGTGCTGGCATCAGTGAAGGAGTAATTAATGACATTCATTTATTTTATTTTAATTTTAAGTATCGTGGTCTTTGTCCACGAATTAGGCCACTTATTAGTAGCAAAAATGTTTCATGTTTATTGTTATGAGTTTGCGTTGGGCTTTGGCCCAGTTTTATTTAGTTTTCAAGGTAAAGAAACTAAATATAGTTTAAGATTAATTCCTTTTGGTGGATTTGTCTCCATGGCTGGTGAATCTAAGCCAACTGAAGAAGCAGTTGAGATTGAGTTTAAACGGACGATTAAAGGAATTAGCCCATTAAAACGCATTTTTGTGATGTTAGCAGGTATTTTGATGAACTTAGTTTTAGCGATGGCAATCTTCATTAGTATTTTTATGATTACTAAGGTTGAAGTTCTTCCACCACCCGCAATTATTGGACAAGTTCAAGTTGGCTCACCTGCTGAACAGGCTGGGATTTTAGTTAATGATGAGATCATCAGTGTCCTTTATCCTGATGGAACGATGATTAAGCCGAAAACTTTTTATGATTTATTAGAATTTCAACCCACGGATACAACTTTTAAAGTTAGTTATGAAATTAAACGTGGTACTATAAACTTAACTTTTAAAATTACTCCTATTTATGACACCGAAAGTGGGCGTTATTTAATCGGCATTTCCGCTTTACCGGCCACCATTAAAGAATTAAGTTTTACACAACGAATTACTACTGGTATCCAGGAGACGTTTACGATGATTAAAATGGTCGCAATGGCGTTACTTAATTTATTGCGTGGTATTGGTTTAAATCAATTAAGCGGACCCTTAGGCATCATGCAAACGACGGGTGAAGTCATGGGCCAAGCTAGGAGCTTACAAGAAACGATTTTGATGTTTTTAAGTTTAACGGGCTCAATTTCTATCAATGTCGCGCTGTTTAACCTTTTACCGGTCCCAGCATTTGACGGTGGGCGGGTCATCTTGACGTTAGCTGAAATCATTAAAGGTGGACCACTTGATCCAAAATGGGAAGAACGGTTAATTGTTGGTAGTTTCTTCTTGTTATTGTTACTTTTTATTTTCATTACTTATCAAGATGTTCTAAAAATATTCTTTGGAGGTTAGTATGCAAATTTTAGTCACTGGTGGTTTAGGGTATATTGGCAGTCATACAGTAGTCGAATTAATCCAAGCTGGTTATGAAGTAGTAATTATCGATAATCTAGTTAACGCTGAATTGGCAGTTTTAAAGAACTTAGAAACGATTACTAATACTACTATTACTTTTTATCAAATTGATTTAACTGAAAAAGATAAGTTAGAACAAGTCTTTTCGCAACACCATTTTGCAGGAGTAATTCATTTTGCTGGTTATAAAGCAGTGGGTGAATCGGTTGAAAATCCCCTAAAATATTATCAAAACAATTTGGTTAGTAGCTTAAACCTGTTATTTATGCTTGAGAAATACCAGGTTGAACAACTAATTTTTAGTTCCTCCGCGACGGTTTATGGTGATCCCGTAAGTGTACCAATTAAAGAATCTGCAAAAATATCTCCCACTAATCCCTATGGTCAAACTAAAGCCATGATTGAAACAATGATGCAAGATTATGTCATAGCCCATCCGCAAACTAGTATTGTTTCCTTGCGGTATTTTAATCCAGTCGGAGCGCATAAGTCTGGTTTAATCGGAGAAAAACCGAAAGGAACTCCCAATAACTTATTTCCTTATATGGCGCAAGTGACTAGAGGAGAACGGGATTATCTGCGAGTTTTTGGAGCGGATTATCCAACTAAAGATGGCACTGGGGTACGCGATTATCTACATATTACCGATTTAGCCTTAGGTCATATAAAAGCTTTAGCATATACAAAAAAACATCCTGGCATCCAGTTTATTAATTTAGGGACTGGTCAAGGATATTCGGTCTTGGAAGTGATAGTAGCTTTTAGCGAAACTAACCAAGTGACGATACCTTATCAGATTTTTGCTCGTCGACCGGGTGATATCGCCATTTGTTATGCAGATCCAAGTTTAGCGAAACAATTACTAAACTGGGAAACTCAATTTGACTTAGCAGCAATGTGCCGCGATCTTTGGTATTTTTATCAGAAGAATAGTGTTTAAGTTTAAAATTCAACTTTAGTATATAAAACTTGGCCCAAAATTATCACGGGTAGCTTTTCTATTTCGCTTAAAGTAAAATAACGGTGCGGAACAGTTGGATTAGCAGCTTCTAAAATTAAAACGTCATCTTTCTTGATGACTTTTTTTACGGTAGCTTCATCCCCATTAATTAAAACAACCGCAATACTGCCCGAAGGGACATCACTAGTGGCTTTAACATAAATTAAACTACCAGGGTAAATTTGTGCATTGACCATCGAATCACCAGTAACTCTTAAAAAGTAATCACCCTTAACCGCATCGGTTGGTGAAACAATCAAATAATCTTCAATATTTTCAACAGCGGTTAAATTATAGCCCGCTTTGATTGTACCTAATAAAGGTTTGACTAAATTATAGTTAAGATATTGATCAACATCTAGTTCGAAGTACTGACTTAAGTTTTCTTTGGCTTCACTATTTAAACTTTTGATTTCACCTGATTCCCAACGACTTAAAGTCACTCGATTAATACCGATAGCTTTAGCGAATTCAGTATTATTTAAGCCAGATTTATATTTAAAATAAGCAATTAAATCTTTTAATTCCATTTGAGTACTCCTATCTGCACTATTGTATCGTAAAATGGTTTATAATGCAACTAAATGATAGTTATAAAGGTTTATAGCAATAATATGTTGCGTTATTACTTGAAATATGCAACAGTTACCTTTATAATGAGTTTACTAGTAAAGGGGGATAGCAATGCATCAGTTACGACAAATAGCCCATCTGGATATTAATCATTGCTATGCTCAAATTATTGAAATGCTTTATCCAGAATTACGGAAAGTACCAATGGCAGTTGGTGGTCATGAGGAATTACGGCATGGGATTATTTTAGCTCGCAATTTAAAAGCTAAAGCTTACGGAATCAAAACAGCTGAAACTTTGCGCGAAGCCCGCGCTAAATGTCCGGGATTAGTGATTGTTCCACCTAAATATGAGTTATTTATTTATTATACTGAGAAAGTTAAAGATATTTATCGTGAATATACTGATCAAGTAGAATCCTTTGGGTTAGATGAAGCTTGGCTTGATTTAACTGCTAGTCAAAGCTTATTTGGCTCAGCGGTAGATATAGCTAGTACTATCCAGGCGCGAGTTTTAAATGAAATTGGTTTAACGGTTTCAGTGGGTTTATCTTATAATAAGGTGTTTGCTAAATTAGCAAGTGATTTAGTTAAGCCGGCTGGTTTTGTAGTGATTACTAAAGCTAATTTTCTAACTATTATTGGTGATTTAGCGGTGGATCAATTATTATTTGTGGGTAGAAAGACGGCTGAAAAACTAGCGCGAGTTAAAATATTTACGATTAGAGATTTAGCCCTAAAGCCTAAGGGTTATTTGAAGGATTTGTTGGGAAAAAATGGCGAATTAATCTGGTACTTCGCTAATGGTTATGATACTAGTGAAGTATTATTAAATCGATTAAGTGCACCAGTTAAATCAATTGGTAATTCCATTACTACCCCAGCGGATATTAATAATTTGGTTGAAGCGAAAATTGTTTTTCAAGTACTAGCGGAATCGGTGGCAGCTCGTTTAAAAACAGCGGGTTTGGTGGGCTCTTTAGTAACAATTTATCTCCGTAATGTTAAATTACATTCAATTTCACGCCAACAAATTATTGTTCAACCAACTAATTTAGCTCAAGAATTAATGGCAACAATTATCGGCTTACTCAAACGTCATTATGACTTTACTTTACCTTTACGTAGTATTGGGGTCAGTGTTAGCAAGTTAAGCCCAGAATTAAATCATGTTCAATTAAACTTGTTTCAAACTGAAAAAACTCGCCAAAAACAAGTTAAATTGGAAAAATGTTTAGAACAAGTCCGGCAAAAATACGGTTTTAAGGCGATTTCTAATTTAGCGGTCCAATTAAATCCGTTACTAACTGATTTTAATCCGAAAGATGATCATGTAATTCATCCGATTTCTTGGTTTTAAAACTAATGCAAGAATTTAAACAAACAATGTTATATAAGCGTTATGTCAATGTTATTGTCGAGATTGACCGAGTGGGTAAAATTCGGCCTTTGTATATTCGCTGGGAAAATAATCGGCTTTTTAAGATTGATAAAGTCTTAGAAATTAGACCAGCTGTTTCGGTGGTTGGTGGTGGGGGAGTGTTATACCGCATCTTAGTTCAAGGTCAGGAAAAACGGTTATATTACGAAATTAATCGCTGGTTTTTAGAGTCATTAACTCCTTAGGATTATGCTTGAACTAATGATCAAGTCAGCCTTGAGCTGTTTTTATTAGCTTAAATAATTCATATTGACGAAAATAGGGGGATATGGTAAGATATACCAGCGTTGTATCCCACAGATACAACCGCTCAGATATGGTCTTAAGTGCGCAAGCCACCATATTTGGCGAGTCTAATTACAGGGAGGTAGAAAATGTACGCAATTATTGAAACCGGCGGCAAACAAATTAAAGTCGCAGTCGGTGAGACAATTTATGTGGAAAAATTAGCCGTGGCCGCAACCGAGACAGTTACTTTTGATAAAGTACTCTTGATTGCTGATCAAAAAGTGACGGTAGGTAATCCTTATGTTACTGGCGCGAATGTTACTGGTACGGTAGAAAAACATGGTAAAGGAAAAAAGATCCATATTTATAAATATACCGCTAAATCAGGCTCGAGCCATCGTCGTCAAGGTCACCGCCAACCATATACTAAAGTACTGATTGAAGCCATTAACGCTTAAATCATGATTGAAGTAGTGGTTAAGCGCCAAGCAGAGGCGATAATCGAACTTAATGTTAGTGGACATGCGTTAGCGGGAGAACCCGGCCAAGACTTAGTTTGTGCGGGCGCTAGTGCAATTATGTTTGGAGCTTTAAATAGCTTAGACCAACTAACCGCTGACCAATGCCAGTTACAAGTAAAGCCCAATCAAATCAGCATTAAAGTACGGAAGCAATCAGCTGAATTAGCTTTATTACTCGAAAGTCTTTTAATCCAATTACAAACAATGCAAGTTTCTAGTCAAGCATATATGACAATTACACAGGAGGTGTTAGCATGAAATTTATCTTAGATATCCAATTTTTTGCCTCAAAAAAGGGAGTTAGTTCAACTAAAAACGGGCGAGATTCACAAGCTAAACGGTTAGGATCAAAGAAATCTGATGGTCAATTCGCGACAGCTGGCAGTATTTTATACCGCCAACGGGGGACTAAAATCCACCCCGGTACAAATGTTGGTCGCGGTGGAGACGATACCTTGTTTGCTTTAGTATCGGGAGTAGTTAAATTTGAACGGCTGGGACGAAGTAAAACCCAAGTTTCCGTTTATCCTCGCGCTTAAAAATCCCAGCTGGGATTTTTTTTACGTTAAAGTAGGTAAAATATGTTTATAGATCGAGTTACATTAAAATTAACCGCGGGTAAAGGCGGTAATGGCATGAATAGTTTTCGCCGAGAAAAATATGTGCCCTTAGGTGGACCCAATGGTGGTGATGGCGGTAAAGGTGGCGATATTGTTTTTGAAGGTGATTCAAATAAGTCGACACTGTTGGATCTACGCTACCAAAAACACTTAAAAGCTAAAGCGGGTGAAAGTGGCAAATCAAAAAAAATGCATGGGGCCAGTGGCAATGATGTTATTGTTAAAGTGCCTTTAGGAACGTTAGTTATTGACCAAGTTACTCAGCAAACGATTGCGGACTTAACTTATCATGGCCAACAAATTATTGTGGCCCACGGTGGGCGCGGTGGGCGAGGAAATTTCCGCTTTATGAGTAGTCGCCAACCAGCCCCAGATTTCGCCGAACTAGGTGAACCTGGTGAAATTAAAGAAGTCATTGTCGAGTTGAAATTACTGGCTGATGTTGGACTAATTGGTTTCCCTTCGGTGGGTAAATCAACTTTTTTAGCCGTTGTGAGTCAGGCTAAACCGGAAATAGCTGAGTATCCTTTTACGACTTTAGTACCTAATCTTGGGGTCGCTAGTACGCTTGATCAGCGCTCGTTTGTAATCGCTGATTTACCAGGTTTAATCGCTGGTGCCTCTTTGGGCAAGGGCTTAGGCCAAGATTTCTTGCGCCACATTGAACGTTGTCGGGTGTTAATTCATATAATTGATATGGGTGGCGAAGATGGCCATGATCCTTTAGCAGATTATGTTGTGATTAATGCTGAGTTGGCTGCCTATAAACCCGAATTAGCGACTCGCCCCCAAATAATTGTGGCGAATAAAATGGATTTACCCAAAGCAGCAGAAAATCTCCAACGTTTTAAAGCAGCTTATCCAGCTTTAATGGTTTATGAAACGATTACTCTGATTAATACTGGTTTAGCACCAGTATTACTAAAAGCGGCTGATTTATTAGCTGAGACACCACTATATCCTAGTGCTAATCTTTCTGATCAAGGGGTTATCTATAAATATGTTGCACCAGCAGCGCCTTTTGAAGTAATTAACCGCGGTAATGGTCGATATGAATTAGTCGGACCAGAAGTCGAACGGTTGTTTAAAATGACTGATATTCAAAATGAAACTGCCTTATTACGCTTTGCTCATACGTTAAGAAGAATGGGAGTAGCAGATGCCTTAATGGAAAAAGGGGCGGATTATGGTGATACAATTATTATCTTGAATTATGAATTTGAGTTTGTAGCTTAGCACAATTTAGTGTTTTAATTATGTTATACTAATAATGGTGAAGCTATGATTGCTTATTTAATTGGAATAGTTACGGAAATTAAAGTTGATTATCTAGTAATAGAAGTTAATCAAGTTGGCTATTTGGTTAACTTTGTTTCAGCTGTCAATTTTAAGGTTAATGATACCGTTAAAATTTATACTTATCAGGTCGTTCGAGAAGATGAAATTAGCTTGTACGGCTTTTTAAGTCAAGCTGATCGTCAGCTATTTTTGAAATTGATTAATGTGAAAGGGATTGGACCCAAAACAGCTTTAAATATGTTTGTTTCTGCCAATAGTAGTCAGATTATTACTGCGATTGAACAAGCTGATATCGATTTTTTAAAAACTTTGCCGGGAATTGGTGCGAAAAGTGCCCAACAAATTATCTTAGATTTACAAGGGAAATTGGTTTTAACAGAGAATAAAGTAATGAACCAGAATTTTGAAGATAGCTTATTAGCTTTAAAGAACTTAGGTTATAAAGCGAGCGAGTTGAAAAGTATTGAAAATGAATTGCGAGCTAGTGGCGATTTAAGTGTCGAACAATATGTCAAAGCTGGACTACAATTACTGTTAAAACGTCAAAGGGGATAAAATGGAAGATATTTTAACACCACTTAAAACAGCTGATGATGATGAGATGACCCTCCGGCCGCGTAATTTTGCGGAATACATCGGCCAAGATGATTTAAAACATAATTTAATGATTTTTACCGCCGCGGCTAAAGGCCGCCAAGAACCATTAGATCATGTTTTACTCTATGGTCCACCAGGTTTAGGAAAAACCACCTTAGCATATATTTTAGCGCATGAAATGGGTGGTAATATCAAAATCACCAGTGGTCCCAGCATTGAACGAACTGGTGATTTAGCCGCTATTTTATCAGCTTTAGAGCCAGGTGATGTGTTATTTATTGATGAAATTCACCGGTTACCCAAAGTAGTGGAAGAAGTTTTATATCCAGCGATGGAAGATTTCTGTATTGATGTCATTGTGGGTAAGGAAGCTGGGATTCGCTCAATTCGCTTAGATTTACCACCTTTTACTTTAGTAGGCGCGACCACGCGGGCGGGTGATTTAACGGCGCCCTTACGAGGCCGCTTTGGGATTGTTAATAAACTCGAATATTATAGTTATGAACAACTAACCCAAATTGCCAAAAGAACAGCCCAAGTCCTCAATACCGAAATTGATGCAGCGGCTTTAAAAGAAATCGCATTACGTTCGCGGGGGACACCGCGAATTGCGAATCGACTTCTCCGGCGGGTCCGAGATTTTGCACAAGTGTTAAATGATGGGAAAATCACCTTAGAACTGACTAAAACAGCGCTAGATCGCTTAAAAATCGATGCTTTAGGCTTAGATGAAGTAGATTTACGGTATTTAACTGGTATTATCGAACGTTTTAAAGGGGGACCAGTTGGCTTAGAAGCATTAGCTAGTAGTATTAGCGAAGAGCCATTAACTTTAGAAGATGTTTATGAACCTTATTTACTGCAAATTGGTTTTATTAATCGAACGCCACGGGGTCGAGTCGCGACTGCCAAAGCTTACCAGCATTTAAATCTGGCTTATCAAACTGATTTGTTTAATAGTGACTAAAAGAACTCCGGTTCTTTTTTTATTGAGACCAACCAGGAAGCTTGCTATAATGATAACGAGGTAAGCGATGAAAATAGTAATTGTCACTGGCGGTACGGGTGGACACATTTATCCCGCGCTCGCCTTAGCAGAATTCTTAAAACGCTCAAATGAGCACCAAATATTATTTATTGGGACAGCCCGACGGTTAGAAGCCACGATTATTCCAGAAGCAGGATATGATTTTCACGCCATTGCGGCTTATGGTTTAGTCGGTAATATCTTTAAACGTAGTTGGGGTTTATTTTTAACGTATTTAAGTCATTTCAAATGTCGTCGCATTTTGAAGCAATTTCAAGCTGATATCGTCGTCGGTTTTGGGGGCTATGTTAGTTTCCCGGTTGTATTAGCCGCGAAACAATTAAAATTACCCATTGTTTTACACGAACAAAACGCTTTGGCGGGCAAGGCTAATTTGTTTTTAGCTAAGTACGCTACTAATGTAGTCGTCTCATACCCCAGCACAGTGGAACAATTCCCAGCTGGTAAAGCTTTGTTTTACGGTAATCCCCGCGCTAGCTTGGTTAATTTAACAAACAATGATCGACATGCTTTGCTCCAACTAGGCTTACGTAGTGACTTAAAAACAGTATTGATTGTCATGGGTAGTTTAGGCTCAGCCACTGTCAATCAGATTGTAGCGGAAACATTACCAATGTTTGCTCAGAAAAATTACCAAATTATCTTTTTGACTGGTACTGAACACTTTTTAGCTTACCAACACTTACAAACGACTAATGTTAAAGTTGTTTCATATTTAGACTTATTAGATTTTTTCGGTAAAATTGATTTAATTGTCATGCGGGGTGGTGCTACCACTGCAGCGGAAGTCATGGCAGCGGGATTACCATCGATTATTATTCCTAGTCCTTATGTAGCTAATAATCATCAAGTAGTTAATGCGACAGAAATGGTACGTTCGCAAGCTGCGCTGATGATACTTGAAGCTGATTTAACGCCGACTAGTTTATTTCAAGCGGTTGATGCCATTATCAGTGATCGGAATATCTTAGCTCAAATGAGTATCAATGCGAAATTATTAAGCCAACCGCAAGCTGCTGAGCGGTTAGTCCAACTTATTGAGAGCTTAGTTGAGACTAAAAAATGAAACCAGTGGACGATTTAACTACCATTGATTTTTTTCAACAAAAAATCAAGCATAACCGCCAACAAAAACAAACTAAACGATTTAAACAACAGCGGAAGCGTTTAATCATCGTCCTCTTTATTAC
Source organism: uncultured Erysipelotrichaceae bacterium (assembly GCA_964489695.1). GTDB lineage: Bacteria > Bacillota_I > Bacilli_A > Erysipelotrichales > Erysipelotrichaceae > CAYUXU01. The sequence goes on from CAZAZP010000001.1 coordinate 32,769, forward strand.
TTTATTGGCGATTATTTATGTTGCTTCACCACTATCACGTATTAATTCGATTAATATTTCAGGGTTAAACCATCTAGAACGGCAAGCTTTCTTGTTTGAGGCCAAACTTAAATTGGATGATTTTATTTTATTACAACCGAAATGGTTAATTTTAAAAAATTTAAAGCACAATGATTTAATTGAACAAGTTAAAGTTAAAAAGAATTATTGGACTGGTACAATCAATCTTGAAGTGACGGAAAAGCAATTATTTGGCTGGCGTTATGATCATGATTTGCCTTATTTAATTTTAAAGGATAATACTATGCTGGAATTAACGGGTGAAAAACTAAAACTATTACCTGAACTGATTTATATTCAAGGTTTTATGAGTGAAGAACTACAGACCCGTTTAGTCGAGGCTTTTAATCAGCTTCAACCGGAAATTTTAGCTTATATGACGGATATCTTACAAATTTCGGTGAGTTATGATGATAATTTAATTCAAATCTTAATGCGGGATAAAAACCAAGTTTTCACTAGTTTTCAGACAGTGGATGTCTTAAATTATTATTTTGATCTTGTTTCAGCTTTAAAAGCCCAAGCTGCTTGTATTTTTATTGATGAAATTACGCGACTTCCCTTTACTAGTGCTTGTCCAGTCGCTAAGGTGGTTGACTGAGGTTAAGATAAGAGTTATTATTTCATTTTTGTTAGGTAGTTTGTTATAATGACTAAGATATAGGAGGTAGGATATGTCAGTGGAAAAAAATAATCACTATGGCTTAATTAATATATCAATCGAGGCGATTGCAACTTTAGCTGGTAGTGCCGTAACTGAATGTTATGGTGTTGTCGGGATGGCATCGCAAAAAGTATTTAAAGACGGTTTAGCTGAACTACTAAAAAAAGAAAATTATAGTAAAGGTATAGTTGTCCGTTTAAAGGATGATATTTTGGAATTAGATGTTTATATCATCGTTGGATATGGAGTAAAAATCTCTGAAGTCGTCCAAGAAGTCCAAAAGAAAGTTAAGTATGAATTAGAACGTAGTTTAGAGTTAGAATTTCAGGCCATCAATGTTTATGTTCAAGGAGTAAAAGTCAGTGACTAAACAATTAGTTGATGGCGCGCTACTTAAACAAATGCTGAGAAATGGAGCTAATAATCTCCAAAACCGCTATCAAGAAATTGATGCTCTAAATGTTTTTCCGGTACCAGATGGCGATACTGGGACAAATATGAGTTTAACTTTTCAAGCTGGAGTTAAAGAGGCTTGTGATTTAGCGAGTAATCATGTAGGCGAAATTACCAAAAAACTTTCCCGTGGTCTATTAATGGGAGCGCGTGGAAACTCAGGAGTGATTTTATCACAGATATTTCGGGGGTTTGCGCAAGGGGTAGAAGGTCTAGCTGAAATCAATAGTCTTCAAATGGCTCAAGCTTTTCAAAAGGGTACCGAGATTGCTTATCGAGCCGTAATGCGGCCAGTGGAAGGCACGATTTTAACGGTTATCCGGGAAAGTTCTTATATGGCCTTAAAATATGTGCAAGAAAATCCTGAATGTGATATTTTCCAATATTTTAAGCAGTTTTTAGCTGAAGCTCGTGATTCCTTAGAATTTACGCCCGAATTATTAGCTGTTTTAAAAGAAGTCGGAGTAGTTGATAGCGGTGGTGCAGGTTTAATCGTAATCTTAGAGGGCTTTTTAGCGGCTTTAGAAGATCAAGTTATTGAATTAGCCCAAGTTCATGAAATGGAAGTAAATCATGTTCAAAGTCAAATTGCTCATGATGAGTTTGGCTATTGTACAGAATTTATTGTCCGGTTAGCAGAAAATGAATTTTTAAAATTTGAAGAAGCCCATCTTAGAAGTAGTTTAGAAAAACTGGGTGATTCAATCGTGGTTGTTCAAGATGAAGATTTAGTGAAAGTGCATGTTCATACTTTAAAACCAGGAGATGCTTTAAATTTAGCGCAACGTTATGGTGAGTTTATTAAGTTAAAAATTGAAAATATGCAAGAACAACACGAACACTTAATGATGGAAATGCCAAAACATGAACATAGTGAAACTAAAACAATTAAAGAGCAACAAGATTTTGCGATTATTACTGTTGCGGCTGGTAAGGGATTAAGTGATTATTTCAAAAGCATCCGGGCGGATGTGGTGATTAATGGTGGCCAAACGATGAATCCTTCAACTGAAGATTTCGTCGCCGCGATTAAATCAGTTAATGCGAAGCATATTATTATTTTACCGAATAACTCAAATATTATTTTAGCTGCCCAACAAGCGCAAGCAGTTTTAGAAGAGTTAGATATTTCAGTTTTAGCTACAAAATCAATCCCACAAGGAATTGGTGCGTTAGTGATGTTTAATCCAGCGGCTGATTTAGCAACGAATTTAGCTGATATGGAAGCAGGGCGGAAGCTGGTAAAAACCGGTCAAGTGACTACTGCGATTAAAGATACCTCTTTTGAACAAGTTCAAATTAAAGAGGGCGAATATATTGGGATCGCTGATAAAAGTATTGTGGTTAGTGATGCTGATCTTTATACCGCCAGCTTAGAACTATTAAAAAGCTTAGTGAGTGAAGATGCGGAGTTAGTCACGCTGATTCAAGGAGCAGAGGGTAACGTTGAGGTGACCGCTGCCTTAGAAGATGTCTTGACTAATGAGTTTTCCGTTGAAGTAGAAGTAATTTTAGGCGACCAACCAGTCTATCAATATTACTTTGGAGTGGAATAAAAAAGAGCCTAGCTCTTTTTTTTCATTATCATGTCATTTACTGCCAATGAACAACAAATCATCCAACAATTAGAATTGACTTCGCCAAAAGAGTTGTTGTTTTATTATCCTTATCGCTATGAGCAATTAACATATCAACCAGTTTCTCACTGGCAAAGCGGCGATCAAGTTATTTTTGCAGGTCCAGTTTTAAAAACGCCCGTTGCTTTTCGGAAAGGGAAATTACATATTGTCCGATTTGAAATGTTAGTTGAACAAACGGTAATTAAAGTCATAATTTTTAATCGGCCCTGGCTGTTAAAACAAGATTTTACCCAACCAATTACGATTATTGGTAAATACACCGGTCATCAGCAAGTTACCGCTCTTAACTATAATCGGATACCGGTCCAAGATCAGTTAGGAATTACCCCAATCTATCATTTAAAAGAGGGGATAACAGCGAAAAGGTTTAGTAATCTTATTAAAAAAGCTTTTAAATTATATGCTCCTTTAGTTAATGAGTTAGTACCAGCCGATTTACAAATGAAATATCAGCTATTAAAGCGGGGGACGGCTTTAAAATATTTACATTTTCCGCAAGATTACCAACAAATAAAACTAGCGACGAGAACTTTAAAGTATGAAGAATTTTTAGTTTTCCAACTTCAATTATTGCTTCGTAAACAAAAAGCGGCTAATTTCCAGCAAAAAAAACCCCGTGATTTTCAAATCGATGAGGTTTTTCGCTTAGTTAACCGCTTAAGTTATCAGTTAACGCCTGGCCAACTGCAAGCTGTTAATGAGATTTTGGCGGATTTAAAACAAGCTTACCCGATGCATCGGCTTTTACAAGGTGATGTTGGTTCAGGTAAAACTTTAGTCGCTGCCTTAGCGTTAGCCGCGATGACTTTAGCCCAGAAACAAAGTGCTTTTCTGGTCCCAACTGAAATTTTAGCGAAACAACAATACGTTTACTTAAAAAAGATACTAAAACCATGGGATTTTAAGATTGCTTGTTTATTTGCTAGTTTACCAACCTTAAAACGCCAAGAAATCTTAACTGGCTTAAAAAAAGGTGAAATTGATATCGTGGTGGGAACTCATGCTATTTTTCAAAAACAAGTCGAATACGCCGATTTAGGTTTAGTTATTGCGGATGAACAACACCGCTTTGGTGTCCAACAACGGGCAGCTTTAGTGAATAAAGGCATCGCGGTGGATTTCTTACTGATGAGTGCCACACCAATTCCGCGTACCTTAGCTACTGTTTTATTTGGTGAACTCGATATTAGTACCATTGATACTTTACCTAGTGGCCGTTTACCGATTAAAACAGATTTGATTTTAGAAAATAGTATGCAGCGTATTTTAACCCCGATTATGCAAGAATTAGCTAACGATAATCGGTGTTATGTAATTTGCCCAGCCATTTCAGCTACCGAAACAGTCAACTTACGCCATGTGACGGGGATTTATGCGGCCTTAAAACAAGAATTACAAGTTAAACGGCAGTTACCTTATGGAATTGGTCTGTTACACGGTAAATTATCGAGCGAAGAAAAAGAACAAGTGATGCAAGATTTTGAACAAGGTAACACTAAACTGTTAGTTACCACAACCGTCGTTGAAGTAGGGGTTAATGTTTTAGCCGCGAATCAAATGGTAGTTTATAATGCGGATCGCTTTGGTTTATCGCAATTACATCAGTTACGCGGTCGGATTGGGCGCAGTAATAAGCAAGCATATTGTTATTTATTAACATCAGCGACTGATCCAGACACCTTAAAACGCTTAGAAGTTTTAACCAAAGAGCATGATGGTTTTAAAATTGCGGAATACGATTTGACTTTACGGGGACCTGGCGATGTGTTAGGTATTCGCCAAAGTGGTTTACCAGGTTTTATTTTGGGTGATTTTGTGGCCGATAATAATATCGTGACCACCGCCCGGAGCGATGCTGAGCGCATTATTGCTAATCCAGCAGCTTATCAGTTATTATTAGACTATATTGAAACAAAAATCCAAGCTTCAGCTTGGTAATAAGGAGTAATTATGACAATCTTTGACTGGCTAACTGCCAGAAATATCCCTTTTCATAATAAAAAGTTGATTGAACGGGCTTTTGTGCATTCTTCCTATGTTAATGAAAACAAAGGAATTCATCAAGATAATGAACGATTAGAATTTATCGGTGATGCGGTGTTACAACTGTATACCAGCCAAAAGCTGTTTTTAATGAAACCTTTATTAAATGAAGGTAAAATGACAACAATTCGCGCTTCTTTAGTACGGGAAGAAGCTTTAGCCCAATATGGCCGCGCCTTAAAACTGAATGAGTTTTTACTTTTAGGCCAAGGTGAAGATAAAAGCGGTGGTCGCGAACGAGACTCTTTAATAGCTAATATGTTTGAAGCGTTTATTGGAGCGCTTTATCTGGACAGTGGTTTTATTGGAGTCGATTTAATTTTAACTGAAGTGTTAGATTTTAAACGAGTAGAAGATATCAAGCCAGCGATTATCGATTATAAAACGCAACTCCAAGAGTTTATCCAATCGGATTCGCGCCAAACTGTCCAATATGTGGTGATTAACGTGGCTGGTCCTTCCAATAGTCCCGAATTTGAAGTAGCAGTTATGTTAGATGAAATTATCTTAGGCGTAGGGAAAGGCTTAAGCAAGAAAAAAGCTGAACAACAAGCCGCTAAAAATGCTTTTAAGAAAATGGTCAAATGATCGAAAAATTTATTTTTGATGTTGATCAAGACCAAACCTATTATGCTTATCGGTTAAGTAATGAAGATCTAGCAGTTGTGGTTCTTGAATATGGTGCTATCATTCAGAGTTTTAAAGTTTTAAAGACCGAGCGCGAGATTGTATTAAATTACCCGCGGATTAAACCATATTTAGCTGATAAGACTAGTTATTTAGGGGCGATTATTGGACGCTATTGTAATCGAATCGGGGCAGCGAGTTATGTTTGGGCAGAGCAGCTATATCAGTTAACTGCGAATGCTGGACCCAATTGTTTGCATGGCGGTGAAACAGGTTTTAACCAACAATTATTTCAAGCTCAAATAAAAGCTGACCAATTAATTTTATCGTATGCTAGTCCTGCCCTTGAGGCTGGTTTTGGCGGTGATTTAGGCTTAAAAGTAACTTATGAATTAGCTAATTCAGCATTAATTTTTCAAGCTGAAGTAACAAGTCAAGCCGGTTCAATTTATAATATAACCCAACATTCGTATTTTAACTTAACTAATCAAACCTCAATCTTAGATCATCATTTGGCTATTTTCGCTGATCAGCTTGCTTTTAATGATGATACAGGGTTGGCTGTTTTACCGCCGGTAAAAGTTAATAATCAGCCATTTGACTTTCGGCATAGTCAACCTTTAAAAGAAAGTTTAGCAACCCTCGCTCAATTAGCTCAGTTTCATTTAGGGCTTGATCACCATTTTATCGTACCCGCCACAGGTTTGCGCAAAATGGCTGAATTAACGGCTGACCAGCTGGTTTTAACGATTAAAAGTGACTTACCGGGTTTACAAGTTTATACGGGTAATTATTTAGACCAAACTAATTATTTTTTAAAGCAAGCTGGTATTTGTTTTGAGACCCAATATTTTCCCAACAATATTAATAATGGCTTTTTACCACAATCAATCTTAAAACCACATGAAAGTAAAATACAGCGGACGATTTATGAAATTGAGGTGAAACAATAAAATGGAATTAAAACAATTAAGTAATTATTTAACTAATGCTGCCTTTCAAAAACAATTAAACGCTTTAAATTACGCTGATCCGGTAGACCAACTAAAACGCTACCAACAGTTAATTAGTGATTATCAAACAGTTTTTTCAACCCGGGATGTGGCGCTATTTTCGACGCCCGGACGAACTGAAATCATCGGTAATCATACCGATCATCAAAAAGGGAAAGTCATCGCAGCTAGTGTTGATCACGATATAATCGCGTTAGCTAATCCTAACACTTTAATTACGATTATCGCCCCAGGTTTTCAGCTTCGACCACTTAATTGCCAAAATCTTGTGATTAATCAGCAGGATTATTATACTTCGGAAGGGCTAGTTAAAGGGGTTTTAGCGGGCTTTAAGCAAGCGGGCTATCAAATAGGTGGTTTTGATTGTTTGCTTGATTCACGCGTTCCTAAAGGTTCAGGGATGTCTTCATCGGCGGCTTTTACGGTTTTAATTGCGACAATTTTAAACCAACTTTATAATCAAGGAAAAATCAATCCGGTTAAGTTAGCGCAAATCGCCCAATATGCGGAAAATAATTATTTTAATAAACCTAGTGGTTTAATGGATCAATTAACATGTAGTGTTGGGGGTGTTGTTTACCTCGACTTTTATCAACCAGATCAGCCCGTGATTGAACAACTACCGCTTAATTTGGCGCAACATGATTATCAGTTAGTCTTAGTCAATACCTTAAGTGATCATGCAGATTTGGCGGCTGATTACGGCTTAATCGTGCAAGAAATGCAAGCAGTGGCGCAGTTTTTTCACCATGATGTTTTAGCTGATTTATCTTTCGCTGAATTATTAGATCAGCTACCAACTTTAAAAACGCAAGTTTCCGATCGGGCTATTTTACGAGCGATCCATTTTCTAAATGAACAAAAGCGCGTTACGGCTTTGCGTCAAGCAATCAACCGTTTTGATTTTCAATCAGTATTAACACTGATTGAAGCTTCTGGTAACTCTTCTTTTCAATATTTACAAAATGTTTATTTAGCGACTAACTATCAAAGCCAGCCCTTAGCTTTAGCGTTAGCGGTCTCAAAAGTATCTTTACCGCAAGCGAGTGCCTTAAGAGTGCATGGTGGGGGTTTTGCGGGAACAATTTTGGCCTTAATTCCTAAAAATGCCGTAACTAGTTATAAACATTTAATTAATGAGCTGTTTGGGCCAGCTAGTTTTTTACCCGTCAATCTACGCCAACTTGGTAGTAGCTGTTTAGTCGCTTGAATTTCGTCTTAGCGCTGCATCAGAGTTTTATTGTGTTATGATAATTAAGAGGAAGTAGCATGACGACACCAATCACTCCATTACTAAGTAAAATTCAACTCTCAAAAACGACTTATGACCTACTAAAAACAGGATCTGTCGGGAAAATAACCTTTCATCGTAACCAAGCCACTTTAGCTATCACGTTAAAGCTAGCTACGAGTTTGCCTTTTCAAAATTGGCAAGAACTCACCGAACAGCTAAGTGATTATTTTTCAGTTAACCAATTAGCTTTAAATTTAGAAATTGAAAATTGTCGGTATCCTTACCTAACCGAATACGTCACACATTATTACAAACAAACAGCTAGTAAACTGGGGCTTAGTCAACCATTAGTTCAAGTTAGTGGCCAACAAATTAATTGTCGCTGGTTAGATGAAGCATCCTTAAACCTGGCGGAAGAAAACACCCGTAGTTTGGAAGAATTTTTACAACAAGCCGGTTTTTTGACATTTAGTTTAAACTTTGAAATTTATCGTGATACTTTTGATTATCATGAAGTTAAAGTTAAATTGAGTGAACCACCAGCCAACTTAACCCCCACTTTACCCGTTCACCAACGGAAAAGGCCTTATTTACCAATTAAAGATTTAAGTTTAATTACAGAAGAAATTGATAAAATCGTCGTAGTTGGGAAAATCTTTAAATTAGATAAAGTTGAAAATCGGACCAATCAAAGGTTAATCGTGACCGCTTATATTTTTGATGAACATAGTGCTTTAATTTTAAAATATTTTGAAGGCCGACGTTTCTCACGGGAAATGTTAGAAGCTTTAACTCTTGGTCAAAGTCTTCAAGCTTATGGTAATGTTGAATATGATCGTTTTGCGCGTGATTTAGTTTTAAAAGTCGAGAAATTTGAGATTATCGCTGATTTGTTTGCTCAAACTGATCAAGCGATTAAAAAACGCGTTGAATTACACGCACATACAAATAAATCAGAAATGGATGGGATTCCAAGTGCAACGGCTTTAGTTGAGTATGCGTTTCAATTAGGACATCCAGCCGTAGCGATTACTGATCATAACGTCGTACAAGCGTTTCCCGAAGCGCAACGAGCTGCCCAAAAACTATTAAAACAATACCCTGATCGGGAATTTAAAGTTATTTATGGTGTCGAGTTTAATTTAATTAATGATGATTTAAAAATCGTTTTTAATAGTAGTGAGCAAGTTTTGCCGACTGAATATATTGTTTTAGACTTAGAAACAACCGGTTTATCAAACCGTTATGATGAAATTATCGAATTTGGTGCGGTTAAACTCGAAAACGGACTGGTCACTGCCCAGAAACAATTTTATCTAAATCCACAGCGTGAATTGAGCCATTTCATTTTACAAAAAACTGGAATCACCCAAGAACAAGTTGATTCCGCTGCTTTTTTAGCTGAAAAGATTGATGAAATCCGTGAATTTATCGGAAATTATCCCGTAGTGGCGCATAATGCCACCTTTGACTGGGGCTTTTTACAAGCCGCCATGGAAAAAACTGAGCGTTCAGCTTTAACTAATCCGGTGATTGATACTTTAAATCTGTCACGGACGATTCATTCGACCCGGCGTAATCATGCGTTAGGTTATGTTGCTCGGTTTTATGGGATTACTTATGATGAAAGTAGTGCGCACCGAGCTGATTATGATGCGGAAGTTTTAACTAATGTCTTTTTAAATTTATTAGAAGAGGCGAAAAAGCTGGGTTGTAAGACTTATGACGATTTAAATCAATTAATGACCACTTCGACCTTATTAAAAACGATGCCGTCTCATGTCATCGCTTTAGCCAAAAATCCGGCAGGAATCAAGGCGTTATATGAATTAGTCACCTTAGCTCATACGACCTATTTAGCCACCACAGCAAAAATCGATGATAGTAATGAAATAACTAGTGCAACTCCTGTGCTGACTAAAAGTGTTTTAAATCAGTATCGCCAAGATTTGTTAATTGGTTCAGCGTGTTTTAATGGTGAAGTCTTTGAAACTGCAATGAATAAAGATCAACGGGCGTTAGAGAAATGTTTAGCTTTTTATGATTATATCGAAATTCAACCGCTAACTAATTATCAACCCCTGATTGTTAAACAACAAATACCAAATCAAGCTCGCTTGATCAGTATTTTACAAGCTATTATTAAATCTGCGGTTAAACAAAATAAACTCGTGGTCGCCAGTAGTGATAGCCATTACTTAGGCCCAGAAGATAAAGTCTTACGTGATGTCTTTATTATGGCCCAAGGGGTGGGGGGAACCCGTCATCCACTTTATTATCGCGAAGAGCGCCTAAGACAGTCAACAGCTGCTCCTGATCAACATTTCCGTAATACCGAAGAAATGCTTTTAGCATATGATTATTTGGCTCCTGAGATTGCTTATGAGCTTGTTGTCAGTAATACTAATCAGATTGCGAGTCAAATTGAAGTTAATCAACCGATTAAAGATAAACTTTATACCCCAACGATTACGGATGCTGATCAAAAATTAGCTGAGATCTGTTATGCGAACGCTTTTAAGCTGTATGGGAAACCATTACCCGCAATCGTCGCTAAACGGTTAACCTTGGAACTAGAAAAGATTACAACGCATGGTTTTGGTGTAATTTATTATATTGCTCATTTGTTGGTTAAGCATTCTTTAGATCACGGCTATATTGTTGGATCTCGGGGCTCAGTAGGTTCAAGTTTAGTCGCGACGATGGCTAATATTACCGAAGTCAATCCGCTACCACCGCATTACTATTGCCCAAAATGTCATTATCAACGATTTTATTTAGAAAATGAAGTGGCGAGTGGCTATGACTTACCAAGTGAAAACTGTCCTAATTGCCAAACGCCATTAGTGGGTGAAGGTCAAGATATTCCATTTGAAACTTTCTTAGGTTTTGAAGGGGATAAAGTTCCAGATATTGATCTGAACTTCTCTAGTGAATTTCAAGAACAAGCGCATGATTTCACCAAAACAATTTTTGGTGAACAAAACGTCTTTCGAGCCGGAACAATTGGTACGGTGGCGGTTAAAAGTGCCTTTGGTTATGTTTTAAATTACGTCGAAGAACTAGATTTACCTCCATTAAAAGAGGCGCTTCGAGTCCGGTTAGCGGAAGGGTGTTCCGGGGTTAAACGTACAACTGGCCAACATCCCGGCGGCATTATTGTGGTGCCAGCGGAAATGAGTGTCTCAGATTTTACGCCCGTGCAATATCCAGCTAATAACCCACAAAATGACTGGTTAACGACGCATTTTGAATTCGCTGATATTCATGATAATTTATTAAAATTGGATATTTTAGGCCACGTTGATCCAACTGCGATGAAATTATTGGAGCGAATTTCTGGTGTCGATGTGCGGAGTATTCCAATGAATGATCCCCAAGTCATGGCTTTATTTAATAGTCTTGATAGTTTACATCTAGATTCACGCACTTATGGCGAAAAGACTGGTGCCATCGGCTTACCAGAATTTGGGACAAACTTTGTTCGGAGTATTTTGGAATTAACCAAACCAACATCGTTTTCTGAATTAGTCCGTATTTCTGGCTTAAGCCATGGAACAGATGTTTGGCTTAATAATGCTAAACCGTTGATAGAACAAGGTCAATCTTTAAATCATGTGATTGGTTGTCGGGATGATATCATGGTCGATTTAATCAAGCAAGGACTAAAGCCAAAAGATGCTTTTGATATTATGGAATCAGTCCGTAAAGGGCGAGGGTTAACCCCCCAATGGATTACTTTAATGCAAAAACACCAAGTCAGCGATTGGTATATTGAGTCTTGTCAGCGGATAAAATATATGTTTCCAAAAGCCCATGCGGTCGCTTATGTGATTATGGCTTTACGGGTAGCTTGGTTTAAAGTCTATTATCCCGCTTATTACTATATTTCGTTTTTCTCCTTACGGGCCGATGCTTATGATATTGAGGCTTTTATTGGCGGAAAATTGGCGATAGAAAATCGTCTTAATGACATTAATAATCGCTTAAATGAGGCCAAAAATAACGGGAACGATGTTACGCAAAAAGAACGTGACTTGTTAATCACTTTAGAGGTTGCTTTAGAAATGCATTTGCGTGGTTATCGCTTCAGTAATTTGGACTTAAACCGCTCATTAGCAACTGAATTTACCCTTGATGAACGGGATGAAAAGGTTTTGATTCCACCATTTATCACGATTGATGGTTTAGGGGCTAACGCTGCTAGGTCAATTGTTTCTGCCCGAAATGAATTACCATTTATTTCTAAAGAAGATATTTTAAAACGGACTTTATTATCAACTACTTTAATCAATCGATTAGAACAACTGCAAGTCTTAAAGCATCTCCAAGATGAAAATCAATTGGCACTCTTTTAATTTACTTTTTTATGAAACGTTTACTAAAAGGCAGTTCACTATTTTTATGTTATAATTTAAGCAATAAGGAGGCAGTTTGAAAACACATTCTCAAATTAAAATGCTGATAATTGCCTTAGTTTTAATCAGTGGGGGAATTATGACAGCTATTCAAATTCAAGCTGAAGCGGAAAACTTCCGAGTTTTTCGTATTTTTCCAAATGGGACATTAAGTGATGTCTTACTTGAAACGACCGATTATCAATTAGCCGCTGCTAAAATGAAAGCTGAAGCAGACATTACCCCTAATGTCATTATCGTGGGCTCTTTAAGTCGTAGTCCACTAAAAATTGTGGCAGCTGATCGGGCCTTAGTTCAATCTTATCCGTTTCGCAAAGGAGAGTTTGGTAGTGCCAGCGGAGCGGCAAATACGCTTTCAATTTTTTCTAATGCGACTTTAACCTCCAAAATTACTTATTTAGGCCCGCATTACAAGCTTTATTATCATGAAACCCAAGCGGTTGGGAGTAACTTTGCGGTTAAAGTAACTTTTGAAGGTGTTACTGGTTATGCAGATTTAAGAAAAGTCGATATTATTCCTTTAATCTTTATTGAACAAGGCTTTATGATGACGCTGGGTGGTCATGAAGATTATTATTTAAAACAAACCGGAACTCCGGAAGCGGAATATGTTATGCGGATTAAGCCGGATTATTTTCAAGTAACTTATAATCAAAGTGCTAAAACTAATTATCTTACGCACGTCTCAACTCGTTCTTGGTATACCAGTGGTACTAGTACTTTAAATTATGGGATTGCCCCAGATTGGTTACCAGTCGGAATGTATTATTCTTTAAACGGGATAAATTTCTATGCTGATTTTACACTGACTCAACCGGTTTATGATGGTGATAAAATCGGGGCTTATTATAACTATTTTCAATGGTTACCACTACGAACTTTTGCTGGTTATACTGGCCAACAATATAATGATATCTTAGTGGCACGTGGCAAAACTGATTCCATTTTATATGGTAAAGCCGCCAATGGTGAATATAAATCGCAACCATTTTATGAACAAGGCCAAATTTATCGAATGAATTCATTGTTATTTTTTGCTCAATCAGCTTTAGAATCCGCTTATGGAACTTCTTCATACGCTAAAAACCGCTTTAATTTATTTGGCTGGAATGCTTATGACTCGAGCCCTAATAGTGCAGCTTATTATGCTGGCATTACTGAGGTGGTTCAAACGCATATGTCCGCCAATATGATGGGTTATGTAAATAAGGATGATTGGCGCTTTGGAACTAGTTTTGGTAATAAAGGTTCTGGGGTAGCCATGCAATATGCTTCAGATCCCTATTATGGCATTAAAGTCAGTGATTTAGCTTTTAGCATGGATCGTTCATTAGGCCATGCAGAACTGAATAAATATTATTTAGCTAAATTAAATGATGATACAGTGATTAATATTCGAAAAGAAGCTAGTACAACTAGCGCTATTTTATATACGACTAAAAGTAAACTGATTAATCAAATTGTAGCTTTGTTTACTTTAGAAAAATTTGGGCCAGCTAATGATTTTTATCAGATCATTACTCCAGTCTCTAATAAGAATACGACCGCTGAGGTGGGTTATGTCCATGAAAGCTTATTGACCATTTTAGATCAAACTAACCCAGGCGGGGTAAGTGTCGATCAAACAGCTGATGGTAGTTTTACGCAAAATTTTATCTTAGCTGCTACTTTGAATTTACGTTCTGCACCAAGTACCGCCGGGACAGCGTTAACCCAAATCCCTAGTAATACGGTAATTAGTGGTGAATTGACCAATAACGGCTGGATTAAAACAACCTATGGTGGGAAAACTGGCTATGTTAGCTATGAATATGCTAATATCTATCACTCCACTATCATTGAAATACCAACAGAAACACCAACTGAACCAGTTGAACCCATTGAACCAGAAGAACCAGAACTACTTGATCCAAGTGAAACTGCTCTTTTTGAACTATTAAATGTCTCGTTAACCAAAGGAATTATCACTGGTTTACCACTAAATCAACCAGTTGAACAGTTAATAAATACTGTTTTAGCAACGTTTTCAGAGCTAGAAGTTACGATTAAGTCTGCTGATGGTCAAATAAAACTACCAACTGAAGTGATTTTAACTGGTGATCAGTTATTCATTGAATCAGCTGAAGAGTTTAGTAAGCAATATCAGATCGCAATTATTGGTGATGTAAATGGGGATGGAAAAATTAGTGCTATAGATTATGCCCGGATTGCAAACCATATCTTAGGTCGGAAAGTCGTTACTGGATACGAATTAGAAGCCATGGATTTAAACCGCGATGGCAATGTTAGTGCCGTGGATTATGCTCGCTTAGCTAATCATATCCTCGGTAGAAAATTACTTTATGAGTAAGACGAAGGGTGGAGTTAAAATGAACAAACGAAAATTTACTTTTATCACAATTATCTTCTTCTTATTGGTTTCCCTTTGGCCAACTAAGCTCTGGGCGGCCAGTAATATCTATTTGAATGAAAAAGCTTCAGTCAGTATTAGCCAAAGCTGGAGTAAGTCTGGGGCGGGCTTTTATACTTTAAGTTATCGATTTAATGATGAAGCAGCCACCGTCCTGGCTGAAGGCGCTGTGGGCGATTTTTTATCACAAAAGTTTGTTAAAAGTTTTAGTACGACCGCCACGTTTACCCCGAAAAAAGCTGGTAAATATACCATTATTTTGGCCTTTGACTTAGTTGATTCAACTGCTGATGCCAATGAATTTAGTGTGCCTAATAAAACTGTAGTGGTTGAAGCCGTTCAAAAACCAGTCACCCCTAAGCCACCAGGCCCAGTAGTTGATAAAGATAAAGATAAATATCCTAGTGCGGAAGAGTTAGCTGCCCAAGCTTTAGTCTTAAAAAAGCTTAAACCGCTGGTTAAAAGTGTGGCGATTATTTCTGAATCCGAGAAATATTTTGCGGAAACACTCACGGAAATAAAAACAGAGCCAGAACTATTTTTATATAGTTATAAGTTACCTAGTCGGGTTGATGAGGTTTCATTTAAATTTCAACCAATCGCAAATAATGTCGTCATTAGTGGAGATTTAAGCGCTAAAGTATTAGCGACTAATAAAACGCAAGATTTTACTTTTAAATTAAAAGATCATGAGATTGAGCAAACTTTAATTATCCGCCTAGAACCAACTTTACCAGAGTATCTGGAAGTTTCATTTCAAAATCAAAAATTTAAATTATATGATGATGAACTATTAGATGCATTTTTTGCGCGTTATCATTACAACCGTGTCGATTATACGACCGCCGCAAATCAAAAAGCCTTTTATTACGAACTCAATACGCTTCAGCTACAGTTATTAGTTGACGCCACGGGCCAAGCGGAGTTTTACCGCTTAGATGACAACCAGCAACCCGTAGAACCTGTCGTATTATTAAGTAATAATGAAACTTTATTAGTGGTTAGCCAAGCTGATAGTGAAACTGCGCAAAAGACCATAAATCAAGCCGCTTATAAAAGCCATGAAGTTGTTTTACCAGCGGATTTATTGCAAGTAGATTCAACGTTAACCTTTAAAAATCAAGTGTTTGGTTGGGCTTATAATAATCAATTAATTGTTTTCGGCCAAACTCAAGCTGGAAATGAACTTTATCTGTTAAGTGAAAATTCATTTGAAAAAGTTGTTGTGGCCTTTGATGAAAAACCAAAAGCCCAGTTTAATAGTTTAGTGGGCGGTTTAATTGGGCTCAATCTACTAACGGCAAGTGTCTTTATTGGCTATGTGGTAAAAGAGAGCAAATGGAAAAAACAAAATCTCAAAGCTCGAGAAATACGAAAAAAACTGGCTAATCGTGAGTTAGATGATGATAACACAGCTCGTGATTAACCAAACTAGTAAAACAAACTGCCTTTACGACAACTTTTTTTGTATAATAGCGCTATGAGATGGAGGATTTATGTTTTTAAAGAAAATTGAAATGAAAGGGTTTAAATCCTTCGCTGATAAAATAGAGATCTCCTTTGATCAAAAAATAACAGGCATTGTTGGTCCGAATGGTTGTGGAAAAAGTAATATCGCTGATGCTATTCGATGGGTATTAGGTGAACAATCTGCTAAATCCTTACGCGGTTCAGCTATGACCGATGTTATTTTTGCTGGTAGTGATCAACGTAAAACAGTTAATATGGCGGAAGTAACCTTGGTTTTTGATAATAGCCAACAACATTTCAACTCAGAATACCAAGAAATTGAATTAACACGTCGCATTTATCGGGGTAGTGGTGAAGGTGAATATTTATTAAACAAAACTCCGGTCCGTTTACGTGATATCCAAGAATTAATTATGGATAGTGGTTTAGGCCGTGATACTTTAAGTATGATTTCTCAAGGAAACATTAGTGCTTTCGCAGAAGCTAAACCAGCGGAACGACGCGGGTTATTTGAAGAAGCGGCTGGTGTAGCTAAATATAAAAAACGTAAAATCGAATCGTTAAGTAAACTGACACGAACCCAAGAAAATCTTGATCGAGCCGCTGATATCTTATACGAATTAGAAAAACAAGTCGTACCATTAAAAAAAGCTGCTGAAAAAGCTAAGCTTTATCGCCAGAAAAAACAACGTTTAATTGAAATTGAACAAGCAGTTTTGGTACATGAAATTGATCAACTTGAAAACCAATTAGCTGCTTTAAAAAAGCAGAGTTTTGATTTAGAAAGTCAAATTGTTTTACAAAAAACTAGTATTAATGTTTCCGAACTAACCAATGATGAAAACCGCAAAGAACTAAATGCGTTAGATAAAGAAGTTAATAGTTTACAAGAACAAGTTTTAAATATTGTTGGAGAAATCCAAATCTTAGAGAAAAGGCGCGCTGAAATTGAAGAAAAGCGGAAATATGTCTTAGAAATTGGGGATCAATCCGCTAAAATTCAAAGTTTAAAACAATTAACTGATGAAGCTAAGTTTGAATATGATGACCGTTTACAGCGTTTTAATGCATTAAAAACAGAGGTTGATCTAGCAAATCAAGCTTTTTCGAGTTTAACCTTACGCTTAATTGATGAAGAACAAACCTTAAATGAAGGCTTAGGTTGGTTAAGAAAATTAAATAATCGCTATGAAGTATTAGAAAATATTACTAAACAGCCCTATATCCAACAACAAGGTGTTCGTTCGATTATGGAAGCCAAGGCTAGTTTACCAGCGGTTTTAGGTGTTGTGGCGGAAGTCTTAACGCCCGAAACAGGTTATGAAGAAGCCTTAAACGTGGCCTTAGGTGGCTCAATTTACCATCTAATTACTACCGATGAAGCGGGAGCGCGGCAAGCGATTCAATTTTTAAAAAATAACCGTAGTGGTCGGGCCACTTTTTTACCAATTACGGTTTTAAAACCACGTTATTTACCGAAAGAACATCAGATTATCGCGGAACATACTAGCGGCTATCTGGGGGTAGCAAGTGAATTTTTAAGTTGTGAACCACAGTTTGATGTGGTGTTTGATTCATTGTTAGGTAGTGTTTTAGTTACCGACAATTTGGAGGCCGGTAACCAATTAGCAAACCTTTTAAAATATCAATATAAGATTGTGACATTGGAAGGGGATGTGATCCATCGCGGTGGTTCAATGACGGGTGGTTTTAAACGTGAATCTCAATCAATCTTAACTAGTAAAAAAGAGATGGGCCAAGTCTTAAGCCAAATTGAAACACAGGAACTTACCGTTGCTAAATTAAGTCAACAACTGGCGAATAGTAAACGGGAAAAAACGCAATTAGAAGCGGAAATATTAGAAAAGCGAATTAGTGCGGCTAAGCTTGAACCATTAGTAGATGCAAAAAGGTCAAAATATGAACAAATTTTAGCCGAGTTTGAAGCTTTAAATATTGATGAACCATTGGCTGATAGTGAAGCTAGTTTTACTGATGAATTAGTGATTAAGTTAACCCAAGCTTATTCTGATCGTGATCAAGCCACTGGCTTAATTAAAACTAAACGAGAACGTCGGTTCGCCTTAACTAAAGAACTAGAACGGCGCGAACAAAAACACCGTAGTATGCGGAGTGACCAACAAGAACTACAAGGCACTTTAAATACTAATCAAATTGAAATTGCCCGCTTAGAAACCCGATTAGAACATAATCTAAATTTACTAAGTAGTGAATATCAAAGCACTTATGAATTTGCGAAGCAACAAGTAACATTAACCGTCAATGAGGAGTTAAAGGCCGAAGTCGGGACTTTAAGACAAGCGATTGCTGACTTAGGTAATATTAATATGACCGCTCCAGAAGAATTTATTGAAGTTAACGAGCGTTATGAAGAACTAAAGCATCAATATGATGACTTAGTCTTAAGTAAGAAACAATTAATGGAAGCCATTGATGAAATGGATGTCGTGATGGTTGAACAATTTAGCCAGATGTTTAATAGTATCAATGAAGAGTTAAAGGAAACTTTTGCGAAACTATTTGGTGGCGGTAAAGCCCGCTTAATTTTAGAAAATCCGGAGGACATCTTAAATACGGGCATTGATATTGATGTTCAACCACCGGGTAAGAATATTCAAAATATTCGTTTATTTTCGGGGGGAGAAAAAGCCTTAATCGCAATAGCTGTCTTATTTTCAATCTTAAAAGCGCGACCTATTCCACTTTGTATCTTTGATGAAGTGGAAGCAGCTTTAGATCAAGCTAATGTGGAAAGGTTCGCTGATTATGTGCAAGAATTTAGTCCTAGTACGCAATTTATTGTCGTAACTCATCGACCTGGTACAATGGCTAAGTGCGATGTGCTTTATGGTGTTACGATGCCGATGCAAGGTGTTTCCCAAATGTTACAAGTAAAACTAATTGACGCAAAAGAATATGCGATGGAAAGGAAGTTGGCTAATGGGGTTGTTTGATCAATTAAAACAAGCCTTCAAAATCAAATCAGCTGAGCATTATTTACGAGGATTTCAACCGACTAATTTAGCTTTTAAACAGAAGTTTAGTGAACTAGAAGCTGATTTTAAGCAAGTCGATCAACAATTCTTAGAGCGAGTTTTAGTGATTTTATTAGAAAGTGATATTGGTTATCCGACGGCTGATAAAATCATCCAACAACTAAAAGCAAAAACGCGCTTAAAATTAAAGTTGAGTTTTTCTGCCGTCATTGAGCAGCTATTTACGATTATGCATGATTTATATGGTGAACCAGCTCAACCACTGGTTTATAATCCTGTCGGACCTACCGTGATTTTACTAGTAGGGGTCAATGGAAGCGGTAAAACGACTAGTTGCGCTAAATTAATCAAGTATTTTCAAGATCAAGCAAAATCCGTTGCCGTCGTCGCAGCTGATACTTTTCGGGCTGGGGCAGTGGAACAGTTGGAACGTTGGGCAACGCGGCTTGATGTAGCTTGTATTAAAGGTAAAGCTCAGGGTGATCCTAGTGCGGTTTTGGTAGATGGTTGTCGCTACGCTCAAGCTGAAAACATTGATGTTTTGCTTTGTGATACAGCTGGTCGCTTACAAAATAAACGAGAACTGATGCAAGAATTAGCTAAAATGCACCGAGTAATCAGTCGCGAAATCCCGGGCGCTCCGCAGGCAGTTTGGTTAGTTATTGATGCTACGACTGGTCAAAATGGTTTAAGCCAAGCTGAGGTATTTTTAGAAGCAGCGAAAGTCACTGGTATCATCTTAACGAAATTAGATGGGACTGCCAAAGGTGGGATTATCCTGGGAATAAAAGATCAATATCAGATTCCTGTTGAGTTTGTCGGTTTAGGTGAACAATTAACCGATTTAGCACGGTTTGAGCTAGATAGTTATTTATATAGTGTTGCGGAAGGTATTTATGATGTTAAAGAAGACTGAGCAAATTAATCAGTTATTAGATTTTTATGAAACCTTATTAACAGAAAAACAAAAATTAGTCATGACTTGGTACTATCGTGAAGATTTATCGTTACGTGAAATCGCAGAAAATTTAGCTATTTCTCATAACTCAGTCCATGATTTACTGAAAAGAACAGAAAATAAGCTTTTAAAGTATGATAATCAATTAGGTTTAATCGCCAAACATCAAAATCGAAGTGAAATCTATGCTAGAATAAGTAAAGTAGCTAACCAAGCTACCTTAGAGTTATTAGAGTTACTAAAGGAGGAGTTATGAGTAAAATTATCGCTGTGAATGCTGGGAGTTCATCTTTAAAATTCCAATTATTTGAAATGCCAGCGGAAGATGTCATCGCTAGTGGGATTGTTGAACGAATAGGTCTTGACAATGCTAGTTTTACGATTAAGTTTAACGGGGAAAAATTCAGCACAGTTGTCGAGATTTCCGACCATGCTAAAGCTGTTGAACTGGTACTAAAGGCTTTAGTTGACCATCAAATCGTCGCAGATTTAAATGAAATCACTGGCGTTGGCCACCGCATTGTGCATGGTGGTGAGTACTTCAGTCATTCGGTTTTAGTTGATCAAAAAGTCGTTGATCAAGTTAGTGAATTAGCCGACTTGGCTCCGCTACATAATCCCGCCAATTTGACTGGTTTTATAGCTTTTAATGCGGCGTTACCGCAAGCTACTCATGCCTTTGTTTTTGACACAGCTTTTCATCAAACGATGGAAGCTGATACTTTCCTTTATCCATTACCTTATGAATATTATACTGACCTAAAAGTTCGGCGTTATGGGTTTCATGGTACTTCCCATTATTATGTCTCGCAAAAAACAGCTGAATTAATGGGCAAAGATGTCAAAGATGTAAATATTATTGTCTGCCATTTAGGTAATGGGGCGTCCATTACGGCAGTAAAGGCAGGCAAAGTCGTTAATACGTCGATGGGTTTTACACCGTTAGCTGGAATTATGATGGGTACACGTTGTGGTGATATTGATCCTGCAATTATGCCTTATATCATGGAAAAACAAGATCTATCCGCGAATCAAGTGTTAGATATTTATAATAAAGCTTCTGGCATGTTAGGCATTAGTGGTATCTCGAGCGATGCGCGCGATATTGAAAACGCCGCGAATACAGGCAATGAGCGGGCTCAATTAACCCAAAGAATGTATACAAACCGGATTTCTCAAGTAATTGGTTCCTACTTCATCCAGTTAGGTAGCTTAGATGCTATCGCGTTTACCGCTGGCTTAGGTGAAAATGATTATGTTATTCGGGCAATGGTGATTGATCGGATTAAACAAGCGTTAAATATCTCTTTTGATTATGAGTTAAACCAACAATCACGTTCACAAGAAGTACTTTTATCAAAACCAGCTTCAAAAATTGCGGTTTGGATGGTACCCACTAATGAAGAAGTTATCATTGCTCGTGATACTTACGCTTTAATGAATCATCATGAACTTTAGTGTTGAACTCTTAGAAGCTTTAGCGCAGAGTAAAATCGTAACTCTCTTTACCCATGTTAATCCTGATGGTGATGCTTTAGGTAGTCAATGGGGTTTAAAATACTGGCTTAATTTACATTATCCAGCGATACAAGTTTACGTTTTAAACGAGGGAAACGTGAAATTAGACCAGTTTTTTCAGCAAGCTGATCAACTTGAAAATGAAGTAATTAAGTCATCTTTAGCGATTATCTTAGATACCGCTAACCAAGAACGGATTAGCGACCAACGAGCTTTAGAAGCTTCTTCCATCGTTAAAATTGATCATCATCCGAACTTAGATGATTATGGTCAACTTAGCTTAGTTGATGAAACCGCCGCCAGTACGACGGAATTATTAACCCGCTTATTTCATGGTTATCAAAAACCACTTAATTTAGCGATGGCGCAAGCGTTATTAATTGGCTTATTAACGGACACATTGAATTTCTCAACGCCAAGCGTCAAAAAACAAACCTTATTAAGTGCTGCTTACTTGTTAAATTATGAACCAGCTTTAGCAAGCTTAATGCGCCAACTTGATACAGTGTCATTGGCAGTTTATCAATTTGAAACTCACTTACGCCAAATTATTCAATTTGAAGCAGCCTTAGCTTATGCCGTGGTGAAACAAGCTGATTATCAAAGCTTTAATTTATCGATGAGTATGGTGAAAGAATCCGTTAATGTGATGAATAATATTGCGGGCATCAAGTTGTGGGCTTTATTTGTGGAAGATGAAATTCAAGCTGATTTATATCATGGTAGTTTACGCTCCGCAACACAGCCAGTAAATGGCTTAGCTCAACAGTTTGCCGGTGGTGGGCACCCCTTAGCAGCGGGAGTCAAAAATTTATCTTTGACTACTCTTACCGATTTGTTAAATGAATTACGAGCCTTAAGTGATCAATAAGATATCGCTGTAGCGGTATCTTTTTTTAAGGTGATGCTGTTATTTTTCGATTAATCGCATATAATGAAACTAGAAGGTGATCTATGTTTGCCCAATTATTCACATTAAGCAGCTATTCCTTAATGGAAAGTACTTTAACAATCGACGAGCTAGTCAAAACCGCAAAAGAACTAGATTATCATGCTATTTGTTTAGCTGATGAAATGGTGATGCACGGGACAGCTGAGTTTTTTTTAGCTTGTGAAAAATATCAGATTAAACCGTTAATTGGTTTGATTGTTCCCGTGACTGGGTTTGATCAAACATTACCGGTAAATTTAATAGCCAAAAATAATGTTGGCTATTTAGCTTTAATGCAATATTCAACGTTATTAAATAGTGATCTTAAAACACTTGATTTCAATATTTTAATAGAGCACCAACCTAATTGGACAATTATTCTCCCAAGTGAAGGGGGATTACTGGAAAAACCGCTATTAGCCAATGATTATTCGATGATCAAAGACTACTTGACTTATTTTAAGAGTGTTTTACCAGCGGCTTATCTCGGTATTTCTAATGGGGATGTGCCTTTTTGGCGCCAAATGAATGCGGAACTGGTAAAGATAGCGGAAGCCCTAGCTTTACCGGTCGTGGCTTTACCAAAAGTCCGCTTTGCTCAAGCAGCAGATAGTACAACCTTAAAAGTTCTTCAAGCTATTAAAACCGCTACCAACTTAAATGATTTACGGCTAGCGGTTAATAATGGCCATCATTTTTACACTACCTCAGCCTTAAAAACGAATTATCCCGCCAGTGCTTTAGCGAATACGCTACAGATTGCGGCTGATACTCAAGTGACCTGGCAAAGTCAAGCGATTGAATTACCTCGCTTCCACCAAGAAAGTGAGAAATATCTCCAACAGCTTTGTTTTTTAGGGCTTAAAAAACGGTTCGCTCCCCAATTAGTCCCTGAGCTTTATCAAAAACGCCTGACTTATGAATTAAGTGTCATTAATTCCATGAAATATGCGGATTATTTTCTGATTGTCTGGGATTTAATCAGTTATGCGAAAAAGCAAGGGATTTATGTTGGTCCTGGTCGTGGTAGTAGTGCAGGTTCATTAGTAGCTTATTGCTTGGGGATTACGCAAATTGACCCGTTGGCTTATGGTTTATTATTTGAACGATTCTTAAATCCAGAGCGCGTATCGTTACCTGATATTGATATTGATTTTCCTGATAATCAGCGTCAATTAATTATTGATTACGTGGCGGAGCGTTATGGTTATCAACATGTTGCTCATATTATTACTTTTGGGACTTTTGGTGCGAAACAAGCAATCCGTGATGTGGGCCGCGTCTTAGAGTTGAGCGCCAAAGAAGTGGATGTTTTAGCTAAGTTAATTCCGAATCAACCAGGTATAACTTTAACTAATGCCTTGAAACTTAATCAACGCTTAAACGAACTAATCAATCACGATCAACGGTATCGGCGGCTCTATGATTTAGCCTTAAAAATTGAAGGCTTACCACGTCATCGCTCGTTACATGCGGCTGGGATTGTGTTGGCGAAAGCGCCACTGATAACCCATGTGCCGTTAATTCAACTTGATCAACCATTATTAGCAACTCAATATTCAATGGAATATTTAGCTGATTGTGGCTTATTAAAAATGGATTTTTTAGGTTTACGCAATTTGACGATTATTGAAGAAATTCTAGCTTTATTACCGACTAAGCTCGATGTTTTAAAATTACCACTAGATGACCAAAAGACTTATCAATTATTGCAAAAAGTTAAAACTACGGGTATTTTCCAGTTAGAATCAGCGGGGATGCGCCAATTAATTCGGAAAATGCAACCAGCAAAGTTTACAGATATCGTATTAGCAATTGCTTTATTTCGGCCGGGTCCCATGGAAAATATTGATCGTTACTTACAAGCTCGAAATTCAAGTGAACCAATTGAATATTTGCATCCTGCTTTAAGTGATATTTTAGCTGATACTTACGGAATTATTATTTATCAAGAACAAATTATGCAAATTGCTCAAAAAATGGCTGGGTTTTCCTTAGGTAAAGCAGATATTTTACGTAAAGCGATGGGTAAAAAAAGCTGGCATGAACTTAAGAAATTAGAAAATGATTTTTTAACTGGTTGTCAAAATCAAGGTTATACTTTAGCTTTAGCTGAACAATTATTTGAATTGATCTTAAAGTTTGCTAACTATGGTTTCAATAAATCTCATAGTGTTGCCTATGGTTTAATTGCCTATCAAATGGCGTATTTAAAGGCAAATTATCCGCTTGAGTTCTTTTGTGCTTTGTTAAATAATGCCCAAGCTAGTAGTGTTAAAACAAAAGAATATTTAGATGATGCAACCTTAAGTGGGGTGGGTTATTTACCAATTTCAATCAATGCCAGTACCACTGAATTTATGATTGTTAATGATAAAATTATTTTACCATTTACCATTGTTAAAAATGTGGGGACAGTTGCTGCCAATCTTTTGGTTGAATTGCGGGCGCGTCAAGGACAGTTTATTGATTTCTTTGACTTTGTGGCCAAAGCGACGCTCGCAAAAATTAATCGGAAGGTGATTGAGTCTTTAATTGATGCGGGAGCGTTAGATGAGTTTAATCACAATCGTCAAACCTTACACCAAGCTTTAAATGAAGCGTTTGTCTATACTAACTTAATCACTGTAATGCATCAAGACCAAACAAGCTTAGACTTCTCGTTAGTTTCCAAACCACCGTTAATTCCGCTTCCGGATGATCCACTAGATAATCTGGAACAAGAAAAAAATGTCTTAGGTTTTTACCTTTCTAGTCATCCATTAGTGCAGATTAAGCGTCAAGTTAATTATACCGGGAAAAACATTTTAGAAATCCAACAAGTGTTAGGGAATGTCTCGGTGTTAGGTATTATTACTAAAATTAAGCCGTATCGGACTAAGACTAATGAAATGATGGCTTTTATGACGCTAGCTGATGAAACTGGTCAAATTGAATTAGTGTTATTACCAAAATTATATCAAAGATTACAAGTCAATTTAAAAGAACAGTTAGTGGTTTATTTAACCGGTGAACTAGATAAACGGGGTTCAATTTTAGTCAAAACATTAAAAACAGTGGTAAATTATCAGGAGTAAAGATGGCAAAATTATTAATCGTAGATGATGAAATAAAAATCAGAGAAGTAATTCGCGAGTATGGCTTAGTTTATGATCACGAATTAATTGAAGCGAGTGATGGGCTTCAAGCTTTAAAGATTATAGCTAATCAAGCCATCGATTTAGTTATTTTGGATGTGATGATGCCCGAACTAGATGGTTTTTCTACTTGCAAACAGATTAAGAAAATCAAAAATATTCCAATTATCATGTTATCTGCCCGGAGTGAAGAATATGATAAACTGCATAGTTTTGAATTAGGGGTCGATGATTATGTAACAAAACCATTTTCACCTAAAGAGTTAATGGCGCGAGTGGCAACGGTTTTAAAACGTTACCAAGCTTATGCACCACAAGAATACCAATTTGAACAATTAGTAATCGATTTACCTGGGGTATTAGTCTTTAGTGCTGGGAAAGCGCTAAAATTAACGCCGAAAGAATTTGATTTATTAGTATATTTAGTTAAAAATCAGAAGATCGCGATTAGTCGGGAAACATTATTAGAAAAAGTTTGGGGATTTGATTATTTGGGGGATGTGCGGACCATCGACACCCATATTAAAATGTTGCGCCAAAGTTTAGGTGAATATCGGAAATTTATCGTGACGGTGCGGGGAGTGGGGTATAAGTTTGAAGCTTAATTGGCGTAGTTACCGTTTTAAAACCTGGTTATCATTTTCCACCTTTGCGATTGCTATTTTAGGTATCCTTTGGTTTTTAATCATGGTTTCATTAAACCCATATTATCGCAATATCAAGGTCAATTCGATGAAAAACATTGTGGCGAATATCAGTGTTTTAATTGATCCAAGTGAAACTGATTTCTCTTTTGAATTATCAAAAATTGCGCGTGATCGGAATATTTGTTTTTATTTAGTAAGTGAAAAAGGGGCGAGTACCTTTTTTGATGGGATGGGTGTAAATTGTTATATCGCTACTAATAATTTTAATGAGACGCAATTTGACACGCAAGCTTTTATAGAAGAGATTAAAGCTAGTAGTAACCAAGAAGTCGAAACATTTATTACTAATAAACGATTTGCAAATGAAATGTTAGTTTATGGAACCAAAATTCGCCAACATTTAGGCAGTTATTACCTCATTATTAACTCGGGAATTGAACCGGTTGATTATGGGAGCTATATCATTAAAGAGATGTATGGTATCTTAACTTTATTTGTGTTAATTATTGCGACAATTGCTTCGTTTCTTATTTCTTCTAATCATAGTAAACCAATCATGAAGATGACTGAAAGTGCAAAACGGCTAGCAACCGGTGATTATAACGTTAACTTTGGGATTGAACCAATAAAATACCAAGAAATAGCGGATTTAGGCGCGACTTTAGACTTTGCTACCGCTGAATTGTCCAAAATGGCTGAGTTACGCAAAGATTTAATAGCGAATGTTTCCCATGATATTAAAACTCCTTTAACGATGATTAAAGCTTATGCTGAAATGATTAATGACTTTTCTGGGCAAGACGAGCAGAAAAGGCAACAACATTTAGCGGTTATTATTAATGAAGTCAATTATTTAGACCAATTAGTCACTGATATGTTGGAATTATCGCAACTGCAATCTGGTAGCTATGAATTACAACTTGAAAACGTTGATTTAGTTTTGTTAACTCAAGAAATTATTAATGTCTTTAAAGGCCAAATTGAACTAGCGGGTATTAAGTTGCGCTTAACCGGTGAAAAGCAGGCCTGGGTAAAACTTGATCGCATTAAAATTGGGCGCGTCATTTATAACTTCTTATCAAATGCGTTAAAAAATGTCGGTAATGACCAATTAATCTTAATTAGTATTAAAACGGTTGCATCAGGCTACCAATTATCAATAATTGACCACGGCTCAGGGATTGCTGAAGAAGAATTACCTTTCATTTGGGATCGTTATTATCGGATTAATAAAAACTATCAACGAGCTAATCAAGGTTCTGGTCTCGGTTTAGCCATCGCTAAAAGCATTTTAGAAACACATGGCTTACAATTTGGAGTTAATAGTGTGATTGATGAGGGTAGTGAGTTTTACTTTATTGTTGAGGCTAGTACCACTGATGAAGCTTAGTTTAGATTATTTACCTGAGACAGATATTCATCTTTATCAAGCGCAAGGATTATTCAAAATTAATACTGCTACTCATTTATTAGGTAATTTTATTCAAGTTAAACCACACGAGTCAGTCCTCGATATTGGTACCAATAATGGGGCTTTATTATTATATGCTAGTCAATATCAACCAAAACAACTAGTCGGAATTGAAATCGTTACTCCAGCTGTCTTAATTGCCCGAAAAAATATGTTATTAAATGGTTTAACTAATGCTTCAATTATTGAAATAGATCTCAAAGATTTTCAAGCTGCGCCTTTTGATGTAATCATGGCTAACCCGCCTTATTTTCACTCCCATCGTGATTTAAAGCAAGGTAATTATGCCAAAAGGGCTGCGCGGCAAGAAGCAAATTTAACCTTGGCAGATTTATTAAAGAAAATATCAGAATTATTAAAGCCGACTGGTCGGACTTATTTAATCTATAATTTTGAGCGCTTAACTGAATTAAAACAAGAAGTTAATCATTACTGCTTATTTTTTCAAACTATCAAAACAGTCTATGATCAGCGCTCAAACCGAAATCGCTTTGTGTTAGTAGAATTAGTTAAAAATTCCGCAATCAAACCAGTTTATCAAACGCTAAACATCGGTGAGTAACTACTCTTATGATATAATCAAAAGACGAGGAGGTATTGTGTGTCATTTCTAGATTTTAAATTAAAACAACCAGTACAAGATTTTATTTCTGCCATTGGTTTTCAGGTACCAACTCCCGTCCAAACCGCCGTAATTCCCCAAATGTTAAAAGGCGAAGACTTGATGGTTGTTTCCGCTACTGGTTCAGGTAAAACTCATGCTTTTTTAATTCCCATCTTAGAACGGATAGATGTTAAAAAAGCGCAAGTACAAGCGGTGATTATCGCTCCAACCCGCGAATTAGCAACTCAAACCTATCAATTTGCCTTATTAGCGAAGGAATTTTTTCCTGAATTAACGATTAAACTAATTACTGGTGGCTTAGATGCGGATCGACTTAAACTTGGTTCAACTCAACCACAATTAGTGATTGGAACACCGGGCAAACTAAATGATTTATTTTTAAAGCAACAAGTATTAAGACTAGATAGCGCGGAGATTTTAGTGATTGATGAAGCGGATATGATGTTAGATTTAGGCTTTTTAACTGAGATTGATCAGTTAGCTGGTAAGATGCCAGCAGATTTACAACTTTTAGTTTTTTCCGCCACGATTCCCTTAGAAATTAAACAATTCTTACAAAAATACCAACGGAATCCCCAACAAATTGAGCTTTCAGCGGTTAAAATCCATCAAGAATATATTGAACATACGTTAATTCCCATTAAACATCGCAGTTTTGGGGAAGCATTAATCGGTATTTTACCGGGGTTTCAACCATATGTTTGTTTAATTTTTGCTAACACACGAGTTGAAGCCAGCGATGTTCACCGTCATTTATTAACTCAAGGAATTAAAGCTCTCGAGATTCATGGTGGTTTAACCAGTCGCCAACGCCAACAAGCGTTAAAAGAATTGCAAAACCATACTTATGTTTATGTTGTAGCGACTGACATGGCCGCTCGGGGTTTAGATATTGCTGGAGTAACCCACGTTGTCTCATTAGGTTTTCCTAGTGATTTAGATTTTTATTGGCATCGTAGTGGTCGGACTGGTCGAAATCAAAAATCTGGTTATTCACTAGTTTTATATCGACCAAGTGATCTGCCCGCTGCGTTAAAATTGACTAAACAAGGGATTGAATTTCAGCATCGGGAACTTAAAGCGGGTAAGTGGGTTGATTTAAAGCCACTTGAATATCGTCATACTTTTAAAAAAGAGCCAGATAAAGATATCGCGCGGATTTTAAATCGTAAAAACGTTAAAGTAAAACCTGGTTATAAACGTCAACAAAAAGCTGAAATTGAAAAAATCAAACAGCAAAAACGGCGCGAGATCATCCAGGCTTCGATTCGTGAACAGAAAAAAACTCGTGCGAAACAAAAACAAATCGCGAAGCGTGGTGAATCATGATAATTGGAAGTCATTGCTCTTTTAATGCTCCTAATTATTTACTCGGAGCGGTTAATGAAACATTAGCTAATCAAGCTAATGCTTTAATGATTTATACTGGAGCACCCCAAAATGCCCGACGGACCGCTTTAGCAAAACTAAAAATTACCGAAGGGCTAGCTTTAATGCAAGAAAATGGGATTGCTGTTGATAATTTGATTATTCATGCTCCATATTTAATTAATTTGGCTAACACGTTAAATCCGACCGTTATAAGCAATAGTCGTGATTTATTAGAAGTAGAATTAGCCCGCTCTTGTGCGTTAAAGGCTAAAACGATTGTTTTACATCCCGGCGCCTATTTAAAAGCTGATAAAAATACCGCGATAGCGGCGTTAATTGAAAACTTACGGGACATTGCTCCAAAATATCCTGATGTGACAATTGCCTTAGAAACGATGGCTGGCAAAGGGAGTGAAATCGGTAGTAGTTTTGAAGAGATAGCCACGATTATTGCGGGAGTTAAATCCGTGGCGAATTTACATGTTTGTTTAGATACCTGTCATATTCATGATGCAGGTTATGATTTAACTAATTTCTCTCAGGTTTTAGCTGAATTTGAGCGAATTATTGGGTTGGATAAGTTAGCGGTGATCCATTTAAATGATTCGAAAAATATTCGGGGTAGCAAAAAAGACCGCCATGCTAATATTGGCTATGGTGAAATTGGTTTTAAGACCCTC
Organism: uncultured Erysipelotrichaceae bacterium; assembly: GCA_964489695.1. Lineage (GTDB taxonomy): Bacteria > Bacillota_I > Bacilli_A > Erysipelotrichales > Erysipelotrichaceae > CAYUXU01. Next base: position 63,156 of record CAZAZP010000001.1, read on the forward strand.
TATCAGATCTTAACTAGACCTGAGCTAAAACACCTACCATTTATTTTAGAAACACCTTATTACGCTTCAAAGCCGCCATATCAAATGGAGATTGCGCTGTTAAAACAAGGCCAATTTAGTGATTGGCAAAAATAACTTTAATCAAAGACAAAATCAGACTTCAGAGTTTGATTTTTTTGTTTATCAATAACTTGAACAGGTAGTGTAGTTGTCAAACAATCCCATTTAAAAATCGAGATGAATTTATTTTGATAGCTTACCATCATTCTGGCTTTCATTTTTAACATTTTTAAAGTGTCAGTTCTTTACTATGTTTAAAACTTCATAAAATGTGCTACTATTTTAATGGAAGGAGTGTAATGAATGAAACCTCAATTGTTAATAGCTAATTATATTGAAATTATGAGCACAAACGCTAGTTAGAACTTTGAAAATATTGAGTTAGAATTAGCTGGTTTACGCTATCAGGGGACATTAAAGTCACAAATTCTCGCGTATGCGTATAAATATGGCTATTTAATATCAATCGTCTTGTCAATGATTATTAGTCGGGTGATTGATAAATTCTTCAAATCGACATCCAATACCATCAATTTGATAGTATTATTGGCTCAAATAATATTATTGTTTATCTTTGTCTGGGTGCTAAGAAAAGGTAGCGCACTAATATTTGAAAAAACATTAAAACCTTATAAAAATCAGACTTAGTAGTCTGATTTTTCTTTTAAATAATTTCGGATTTCGGTTTCTAACGCGGTTAATAGCTCAGCTTGAGGAACGCGGCGAATAACTTGGCCATGGCGCAATAATAAACCTTCTTTATTACCGCCAATAATCCCAAAATCAGCTCGTTTGGCTTCTTGAGGTCCATTAACGACACATCCCATGACTGCAACATCGATGTCAGCATTGATAGTTTCCAGTAATTTTTCAACAGCTTGCGCAAGCGGTAACATGTCATATTGTAAGCGACCACAAGTCGGACAACTAATTAGGTTGGCGACGTTTTTATATAAACCAAAAGCTTTTAATAGTTGCTTGGTGACACTAATTTCTTTGACTGGATTATCACTAATTGAAATCCGAATGGTATCGCCGATTCCTTCATTAATTAATATACCTAAAGCAGCGGAAGATTTAATCGAACTGGTTAATAAAGTACCAGCTTCAGTCACGCCTAAATGTAAGGGGTAAGTGAAGGTTTGGGCAGCTAAGCGATAAACTTCTACGGTTAATAAGACATCACTGGCTTTAAAGGATAAAACAATATCATAAAAACCCATATCTTCTAAGATTTTAACATGTCGTTTCGCACTTTCCACCATCCCAAAAGCGGTCGGTTGTCCATCCACTAATAGATCTTTTTCAAGTGATCCCGCATTGATTCCAATCCGAATGGGAATATTTCGTTGTTGGCAGGCGGTTACGACGGCAGAAACTTTATCAATTGAGCCAATATTACCGGGATTTAAACGAATTTTATCTGCACCAGCTTCAATCGCGGCTAGGGCTAAGCGATAATCAAAGTGGATATCAGCGACTAACGGGATATTTATTTCAGCTTTAATGGCACTAATCGCTTGAGCATCCGCTTGGTCTAATACCGCGACCCGAATAATTTCACAGCCGGCGGCTTCAAGTTGCTTGATTTGAGCAATCGTGGCTGGAATATCTTTGGTTTTGGTATTAGTCATCGATTGGATAATTAATTTATTTTGTTGGCCGATTTGTTGGTTACCAACTTGGATCGGACGAGTATGTTCTCTGGTTGTCATAAATCTACTCCTTAAATATCGTTATTATATCACACATCAGAAATTACATGATTTTTAAATTAGATTTATTGCGCTAAGTATCTTATAATAATAAGGGTGAGGTATTATGAAAAGACGGACTTTAACAACAGTAAAAAAAAGGTTATTGACAACCAACGAATTAGCTGAACTGATTAATCGTCGGCTGGTTTTTTTATTGGGTGTAATGTTGATTAGCTTTGGCTTAATTGCTTATCAGTTATTTCATATCACGATAATTAACGAAGCTTATTATTCGCAACGTTTAGCTATTTACACCCGAACCTTACAAACTATCACGACCCCGCGGGGGAATATGCTTGATCGTAATAATACGGTGTTGGTTTCTAACCGATTAGTCTTAAATATTGTCTATTTTCCTAAATCAGGCATCAAAAAGGCGGAAGAATGGTCGTTAGCTCAAACTTTTAAAGAGTATTTTAAAGTTGATGAAAAAACGATGAATTTAGCTGACTTACGGGATTTATTTATTTTCTTATATCCCACTGAGGCTAAAAATCTGATGGATGAAGCAGAATTAGAAGCTTATCGGTTGGGCCAATTGACCGATGGTGAGTACCATAGTCTCATGTCAAATAAATTAACTGATGATCACTTAGCACGATTAACTAAGGCAGAAAAACAAGCTTATCTTATCTATCAAGCGATGAAAGCACCTTCTAGTGGCCGACCTAAGTTAATATTAGCCGATGTTTCTTCGACCGATGTGGCAGTATTATTAGAACACTCCGCAATCTTTCCTGGCTTTTATCATGATACGAGTTGGGAGCGAGTTTATCCGCAGGGCGAGCTACTGCGCAGTGTCTTAGGCTCAGTCACTTCCAATAAACAAGGGATTTTAGCTGAAAACTTAAATTATTATTTAGCACTTGATTATGCGCGGAATGAAAGGGTCGGGCGGAGTGGCTTAGAACTTGAATATGAAGAATTAATCAGTGGTGAGCGGTTAATTCAAAACTTAACTTATAATAAAGAGGGACTTTTAAATATTGAAGTCATCCAAGAAGGGGCGAAAGGGAATGATTTACGCTTAAGCTTTGACTTGGAATTACAAAAAGCCACTGAGAATATCGCAATTAAACTGTTAGAAAAATATAAAAATAATGTTTATCGCAAATATCTAGATAAGCTTTTAATGGTTATTTTAGATCCCGTGAATGGTGATGTCTTAACTTTAGTCGGGATGAATCGCAGTAAACAAGGTACTTATTATAACGATGGTTCATTAACTTATTTAAATGCTTACGCTCCTGGTTCAGCGATTAAAGGGAGTGTCGTTTATATGGGATTAGCGGAACATTTAATTAAGCCTAATGAGGTAATTTCTGATGCTCCAGTACGTGTCGCTGGTACACCACCAAAATCTAGTAGTCGAAACTTAAGCAATATTTATGATTTACGCGCATTGTCCGAATCTAGTAACGTCTTTATGTTTCATATCGCACTACGATTGGCTGGTATCCGCTATTACCCTGGGGTTTCGATTGGTAAAATTCAAGTGAGTGATTTTATGAAAATTCGCAATTACTTCTCGATGTTTGGTTTAGGTACTAGTACTGGCCTGGATGTTCCCTTAGAAGCGACGGGCTATGTTGGTTCTAATCCAGCGCCAGGGAACCTGTTAGACTTTGTGATTGGACAATATGATACTTATACGACAATGCAATTAGCCCAATATGCAGCCACAGTCGCCAATGATGGCAAAAAAGTGCGCCCCAGGATTTTGTTAGAGGCCTATCAAGCTGATAGTGATTTATTGGTTTATAACCATCAACCTGAGATTTTAAGTACATTAAACGACGCTGCTGCGATTAAGCGCGTGCAACAGGGCTTTCGGTTATGTGTGACTAATGGATTATGTGCCCTCAACTTAAGTGGCGCAAAAGTACCACTGGCGGCGAAAACCGGTACCGCTGAAAGTTTAGTGCAAGTTGATGGTAAATACTACAGTTCACCAAATAGCTCCTTAGTGGCTTATGCGCCATACCAAAACCCGCAAATCGCCATTGCTTGTATGGCTCCCAATGCTTGGAATACCCGGACGCAAGGGAATATTTGTGGGGAAATGACTAAAATGGTGATTGATTATTACTTCGCACGAAAGTAATTTGGTTCATAGTATTTTTTTAATTATTATGGTATAATTTCAAAGTTGTTAAGGAGGTTATTATGCGCGATAAAATTACATTTAAATGCTCAGTTTGCGGTGAAGAAAACTATATCGGTACCCGAAATAAAAGAAAACATCCTGATCGCATGAATGTTAATAAATTCTGCCCAAGATGTAATCAGAAAACTGAACATCGAGAAAAGAAATAGTTTAAACTAAGTTTGAAGTATGAAGATTATTAAATTAGCTTTAGGTGAGTTGACAGCTAATTGTTATTTATTATTTGAGCAAAAACAGTGTTTAATTATTGACCCAGGAGCGGAAGCAGCTGTCATCAAAAAAAAAGTTGGTCCAACCCCAGTGGCTGGAATTGTCTTAACGCATGGGCATTTTGATCACATTGGTGCCGTTAACGAGTTAGCAACTACTTATGGTTGTCTCATTTATGTTTCACCAGCAGATCAGCCTTTATTAAATAATCCAACTTTTAATTATAGTGACGCTTTAGCTTATCAAGTTACTCAACCGCTAAGTCTAATTACTGCTTCAACTTTAACAATCGGACCGTTTCAATTTAAAGTTTATTTTACTCCTGGCCATACAGCGGGTTCAATTTGTTTGGAGTATAAAAAACATTTATTTACGGGTGATACGTTATTTCAAGATGATGTTGGTCGCACTGATTTATATTCGGGCAGTGATGTAGCTTTATATCACTCATTAAAGAAACTTAAATTATTGAGTCCAGAGCTAAAAATCTTACCGGGCCATGGACCAAACTCAACACTAGCAATCCAACTACAAACTAATCCTTACCTTAGGGATTAGTTTTTTTTCATCTAATGATATGACTAGGTGATTAGATGTTAACTAAATTTGAAGCCTTATTGAAAGTAGCCTTTAAAAACCAAGTTACTGATATTCATTTTCAAAAAAATGATGATGAATATTCAATTGAAATGCGTGGTTTAAAAGGTTTAATTAGACAGCCTAATTTTCCTGACTTAGCGGAATTATTAGAATACTTAAAATATCGTGCCAATTTAGACTTAACTAATTTAAATAGTCCGAAATCGGGCTCATTTGCTTATGTTTATCGGGGCCAAGAATATTTCTTTCGTTTATCCGTCATTTGTGGCTTACAAGCTGAGAATTTAGTCTTAAGAATTTTAAATGTAACTTATTTAAATGGAGTTTTATCAAAAGATCAAAAACAAAATGAGATATTTCAACAGATTACGGAACTTGAACATGGTTTAGTCATTTTTAGTGGTCCCACCGGTAGTGGCAAAACCACAACTTTGTATAATTTATTAAATCAGATGCCTAAAAGAAAAATCTATACTATTGAAGATCCCATTGAGATTTATTTCAAGCAATTAGTGCAAATCCAAGTTAATGAAACCCAACAATTTGGTTATGGTCAAGCAATTAAACAAGTATTACGTCATGATCCAGATGTCATCGTGATTGGAGAAATTCGCGATGAAATTGAGGCTAAAATGGCGGTTAGAGCAGCTTTTACCGGGCATTTAGTCTTCGCGACACTACATGCTAGTAGCTGTTTAGAAGCGATTCCGCGGCTGCTAGATCTAAATGTTGGTAAGTATGATTTATTGCATACTTTAGAATACGTGATTAATCAACGTTTAATTACTTTGCCGGCTTTACGTTATCCCCAATATGAAATCTACGATAAACAAGCTTTACAAGCAGCTTTTAAACACTAAAGCTGATTATTTTATCTTAGAAAGGCTAAAACTATTGCTTGATAGTGGTTTTAGTCGCCAACAAGTCGCGCAAATTTTAGATTTGGCTGATTTAGAAAACCATCCAACATTAGTTTATTGGAAAAAACGTTATCCAAGTTTGTTTGAGTTATTGTCTTTACGTGATTGTTGTGCTTTTATTTATAATTTTCAGCTATTTAAGCACGAAATTAGTCAAATTATCGTCAAAACTTTGTTTTATCCCTTAACTTTAATCTTAGCTGGTAATTTTGTTTTAATTTTTTTTCGGCGGTATTTTCTGTTACAACTAGATTTGGGACTTCCGCAAATTGCACAAGAAGTGTTATTTTATCAGAATTTGCTAAAAACTATTATGAACTTGCAAGTGGTGGTTTTACTTTTATTCCTGGTTATTCTATTAATCTTACGCCAACCGATTATTCGTAATATGCTTTATCAATTATTTTATCGAAAAAAGCTTTTCTTGATTGTGGTCGATTATTTTACTTTGCGCTTTATGGTAATTTTTAATCATTTAAGCGCTTTAGGCTTAACAACCGCCCTTACTTTAAAAATTATGACGAAACTTAAAAATGAACGTATTATCTGCCATCTAGCATATGATTTTCAACAGCAATTAGAACAGGGGGCCTTTATTTTAAAAGCTATTCAAACTTTAAATATCAGTCAAATGATGAAAGAAGTGTTTGTGATTGCTTGTCATAGTCCTAGTAAACAACAAATATTGGAGGATTATTTACATGTTTTTCACACCGATTATTTAAAAAGTTTAGCGAAAACAGCTGCCATGTTTCAATATGTTAGTTATGTTTTTATTGGCATGATTATTGTTTTACTTTATCAGATTATTTCATTACCGTTACAAGCCATTAATTACTATTAAGGAGGATTTATGCGAAAAGGCTTTACTTTACTAGAAATGGTAGTAGTTTTATTGATTGGAGCTTTAATTTTGTTGGTTTCGATCCCCAACATCAAAAAGACCATTGATATTGCGCAAACGCGGAGTTGTCAGAGTCAATTAAAGTTAGTTGATGCGGCGATAGTGCAGTATTTTATTCTCTATGATGAATTTCCGGATGGGATTGATCAATTAGTAGCGGAAGAATTATTATCAGAAAAACAAGCAAGTTGTTCCAATGGAAGTGAGATCATAATTTCAGATGGTAAAGCTGAACTTGAAGCAGGGTTTTAGTTTGCTCGAAACACTTTTAGCTTTTGTTTTAATCCAAATATTTATTTGGCCAACGTTAGCACTTAATCAAACATTAATCGCTAAAATAAAAGCTCAAACAAGTTTATTGCAAATTACCCAAATCCAATATCGAGCATATCAAACTCACCAAAGTGCTTGTGTCATGGCTAAGTTATTTAGTAACGGTCAACCATGTTTTAACGCCGCTGGTAATGCGCGCCAAGCTCAAACTTATGTGCTTTTAAACATTAGTGGTTATCGCATTGTAGTTAATCTTGGGGCAGGCAAACACTATGTTAAATAGGAAAGGCTTTTTATTACTCGAATGTTTAGTGTCTTTACTAATTTTAAGTAGTTTAGTTTTATTATTAGCAGATTTTGCTAGTAATTATCAGCGCTTTTCGCAAGTATTAGCGAGTTTAACAACCGATGAATAAAGGTTTTTCCTTATTAGAGACCTTAATTGGTGTTTTATTATTTTCATTAGTCATCAATTTAGGTTTAAATATGTTTAAAATTATCAGTAATTTTGCTTTACCAGCTTATTTAGCGCAAGATATTTTAAGTAGCTATCAATTACAAAATATTTTAATGGTTAGTAAGAAGCTTGTTTTAGAAGATGAGGAATACTTGAGCTTTGAGTATTTTAATCATGAACGTTATTTAAAAGTCTTACCAGATAAATTAGTGATGGGGGAGGGGACCGTGATTTATTATAATCAAATCGCTAATGGCTTATTTGAATTAAACGATCAAGCGTTATACTTTTCTTATCAACGCCAAGAAAAAACTTATCGGTTTTTAATTGGCCAACTCCATGAATAAAGGGTTTATCCTCTTTAATAGTTTAGTAATTTATTTTTTAGTCTTATTAATGTTAAATTATCAACTTAATTTACTATTATTAAATTCTGAAGTTTTAAAGCAGCACCAAATTCAAAGTGATTGTTTAGCTTTACAAGCGCGGATTATCGATAAAATTGAACATGATTTACGTAAATACAAAGAAAAAGATTTTAAAGATCACCAAGGAATCGCTGATGTAGAGGTCCGTTATGATGATATCATTGTCTATTTAACGATCGCTGCGCCATGTGCGGTAAACATAAAGCTGGAATATGATGATTTTTCTTTAGGTTTTATTGATTTTACCTATTACTGAAACTAGCAAGAATTATGTTATAATATTTCAGTAAGGAGAAGCTTATGATTATTGTTAACGATTTAAAACCTGGCATGAGTATTGAACATGAAAATAACCTCTATTTAGTGTTAGATAGCTCCCATAATAAAACTGCGATGCGCCAAATGATTATTAAAGTTAAAGTTCGGAATTTTCGGAGTGGTTCAATTACCGAATTATCTTTTACTGGTGGTGATAAAGTTGTTCCAGCCCATATTGATAAAGTTGAAATGGAATATCTTTATGATGCGGGTGATGCTTTAGTTTTCATGGATACTAATACTTATGATCAAATTGAAATTGCGAAAGAAAAATTAACTTGGGAATTAAATTTCTTAAAAGCTAATGAAAAAGTTACTATTACAATGTTTCAAGGAGAAATTTTAGGCTTAGCTTTACCTGATAAAGTTGTACTTGAGATAATTGAAGCTGAACCGGCCGTCAAAGGGGATACCGCCACTGGTGCCTTAAAAAACGCCACCTTAGAAACTGGTTTACAGATTAAAGTACCTTTATTTATTGAAAATGGTGAAAGAGTGATCGTCACAACCGCTGACGGCAAGTATTCTAGTCGCGAAAAGTAATATTAATTTAAAAATGTGTTATAATGTAGCTACTTCGGGGCAGGGTGAAATTCCCGACCGGTGGTATACTCCACGAGCCTTAGGGTTGAACTGGTGAGACTCCAGTAGCGACAGTACAGTCTGGATAAGAGAAGTATTTTTCTAGCTAGCCCGAAAAGGGCTTTTTTATTAGGAAGGGGTTAACCATATGCGCAAAAAAAGCTTTAAAATGACAATGATTGGCATACTTTCAGCATTCGCCTTTATTCTTTATTTCTTTGAAGTTTCCGTTGGTTTTTTATTTCCCAGCGCCGCATTTTTAACAGTTGATTTTAGTGATGTCCCGGCAATAATCTCAACTCTTATTTTTTCACCGATTGCAGGTACAACAGTAGAATTAATTAAAAATATTCTACATTTTCTTTTCCTCCACAAAGATCCCGGCATTTCGGGCGAATTAGCTAATTTTTTAGCGGGTGTAGCTTATCTTTGGCCCGTCTGGTGGGCGAATAAGTCAGGTTTTAAAACCAAACGCTTAATTATTGGGATGGTTTTTGGTACGATTTTAAGTACGTTAGTGATGATACCGGTAAATTATTATGTGACGATGGAAATTTATGGCATTCCCTCCCAAGTGCGGATGGGTATGATTTTATCAACTTTTTCTCCTTATAATATTATCAAAGGGATTATGTTGACAGTGGCCTTGGTAGTAATTTATCCTCGGCTAGCGAAAATCATCGATAACTACATGAATTAGTACTTATTTATCGTTGATTTTTTGTTATAATGGGGTGTAGGAGGAAGATTATGACTAACTTTTCGCGAGTGAAAAAAAACCAAATTTTATACGAAAAAATAAAAAGTGATGCGGAAGCTGAGTTATCATCCGATCAGCTTTTATCTTTCCCTAAACGCTTAAGCGATAATCTTAACCGAAAAGAAACTCCAGTTAATCCAGCTAACTTTGCTAAACGCACCAAAGAGGAAGCTGAAACACCAGTTTTAGCAGCTGAAACGTTGGATAGTGATGCGTTAATCAAGTCGTTTATTCAAGAAGTGAAAAAATACAATATTAAAAGTGGTTTACGTACCGTTGAAGATACTAATTTAAACATTTTAGCGGAACTTGAATTAGATTTACCATTAACGATTAGCCCAACTGAACCAGTAACCACCAAAGTAACCCCAATCGATGATACTGATGAAGCAATTAATGAAACAAAAGCCCATATTTCTAATGAAATTCGTAAATGGTTAGAACCAACTACTGAGGTCGAACTGAGTGAAGTGCTAGAACTTGACGAACCAACTATCCCAACCGCTGAGATAGAGACAGTCAGTGAACCAGCTGCAAGTGATGAAAGTCTAAAAGCAAAACAAATTTTTACAACACCTGAGATTAACGATCCGATTGAAAATGTCCCAGTTACACAAAGTTCCTATCTCGCATCATTATTCTTATTTATTGGAGCATTATTTTTTCTAGTAAGTCTAGCTTTGTTTATTTATTGGATGATTTAATGGTAGATAAGATGAAATTTAATATTGCTATTGATGGCCCGAGCGCTTCGGGAAAATCAACAATTGCGGAAGTTTTAGCCACGAAATATGGTTTAACTCACATTGATACCGGCGCTATGTATCGCTGTGTAGCCTTATACGCCAAAGAACATGATTTAGATGTAAATGACGAAACCGCCATGGTAGGGGCGGTTGAGCAATCCAAAATTGAATTTGGTCCAGAGAAAACCATTTGGCTGAACCAAATTGATGTAACTAACTTAATTCGGACGGAAGAGATCTCGTGGTTAGCTTCAGTCTTATCAAAACATGCTTTAGTGCGCGCCAAATTGGTGGAAGCCCAACAAACATTAGCGGCGGATAAGGGTTTTATTTTAGATGGACGGGATATTGGTACAGTGGTATTACCTGAAGCTGAGATCAAGATCTTTTTAACCGCTTCCGCTGCAGCGCGTAGTGAGAGACGTTATTTAGAATATTTATTAAAGGGTGAACAAGTAGCATATGACACAATTTTAGCTGAAATTGTGAAACGAGATAAACAAGATAGCTCGCGGGCTAATTCGCCTTTAAGACAAGCGGCTGATGCAATTGCACTTGATACTTCTGGCTTGTCCATTAGTCAAGTTTTAAAAGAAATTGAATTAATTATTGCGACGAAATTAGGTGATTAAATGATTATCGGTACGTTAGCAATTGTCGGGCGTCCGAATGTCGGAAAATCAGCTGTTTTTAATCGTTTATTAGGGGAACGCAAAGCGATTGTAGCTGATACTCCAGGCGTGACGCGAGATCGACTTTATGGTAAAGCCGAGTGGTTAACTAAAGAATTTAGCATTATCGATACTGGTGGTATTCAGTTAGCGGATGCACCGTTTCAAGTAGAAATTCACGCCCAAGTAGAGATTGCATTAGCTGAAGCTGATGCGGTCTTATTGGTAGTGGATGGTCAAAGTGGGATGACCAATGATGACCAATATATCGCTGGATTATTACAAAAAAGCCAAAAACCGGTTATTTTAGCAGTTAATAAAATTGATGATAGTATGTTTTTAGCAGATAAATATGAGTTTTATGCCTTGGGCTTAGGGGAGCCACTAGCTATTAGTGCAACCCACGGAATTGGCTTTGGTGATTTACTCGATTTAATCGTAGCTAGTTTTCCACTTAAACAAGTCAATCAACAACCTGAGGCGTTAGCGTTTGCGGTGATTGGCCAACCAAATGTGGGTAAATCATCGTTAGTTAACGCTCTGTTAAACCAAAAACGGGTCATTGTAAGTGATATACCTGGTACGACGCGCGATGCGGTCGATAGCTTATTTACGTATGAAGAGAAAGATTATCTAATTATTGATACTGCTGGCATTCGAAAAAGTGGTCGAATCTATGAGAACGTGGAAAAGTATGCGGTGTTACGTGCTTTGGGCGCTATTGAACGGAGTAATGTTGTCTTATTTGTCTTAGACGCGGAGCATGGTATCCGCGAACAAGATAAGCACGTGGCGGGTTACGCCCATGAAGCAGGTAAACCAATTATTATTATTTATAATAAATGGGATATCAGTGTTGAAAACGAACAGACGCAAACTGATATAACTGACGAAATACGCCAACAATTAGCTTATTTGGTTTATGCACCAATTATTTTTGTCTCAGCACTAACTAAGAAGCGGATTCACTTAATTATTCCAATGATCGAAACAGTCTATCAAAATAGCTTAAAACGCATTGATACTAGTATTGTTAATGAGGTAATTTTAGATGCGCAACGGCTTAATCCACCAAAAACCAGTGATGGTAAACAATTACGGATTTATTACAGCTCACAAGTAGCGGTGGAGCCTCCCACCTTTGTTATTTTTGTTAATAATGCGTTACTGATGCATTTTTCCTATAAACGATACTTAGAAAACCGCTTAAGAGAAGCTTTTGATTTTCTAGGCACACCAATTCACTTAATTATTCGTAATCGAGAAAGATAAAAGGAGGAGCAGATGAAAGTAGGCATTTTAGGCAGTGGCAGCTGGGGCACCGCACTCGCCCAAGTTTTAGCGGATAATGATCAAGAAGTTTTAATTTGGGGAAAAAATGTTGATGAAGTGGTTGATATTGACCTCTATCATCAAAATTCTAAATATTTTAATGATTTAACCATTAATCCCAAAATCAAAGCCACCACTGATATTCAGCGTTTGGTTGGCTCAGATGTCGTGATCATTGCAACACCCTCGCATACGATTGCTGCAATGTGTGGTCTTTTAAATCAAACCTTAAAGCAACCAACCATTATCATCAACGTGGCGAAAGGTATTAATGAAGTAACTTTGGAAACCCCCTTGATTTATATGCAAGCTCATTTAAAACCAGCCATCGCCCGTGGTTTAGTTAGTTTAATTGGACCATCACATGCTGAAGAAGTCATTAAACGCTTACAAACCGTAATTACTGCTGTTTCAGCTGATGAAGAGCTCGCAATTGAAATCCAACATTTATTCGCGAATGAATATTTTCGGGTTTATCGAACTGATGATATTATCGGTGCTGAAATTGGAGCAGCTTTAAAAAACGTAATTGCGATTGCAAGTGGGATTTTAACCGGTATTGGGCTCGGTGATAATGCGCGGGCCGCTTTAATCACCCGCGGCTTAAATGAAATGAAACTGTTTGGAGTCGCCCTCGGAGGTAGGGAAGAGACATTTTCAGGGTTAACGGGTTTGGGTGATTTGATTGTTACTTGTACTAGTAAAAATTCACGTAATTTTCAAGCAGGCTATTTAATTGGTAAGCATAACTCAGCTAGTGTTTTTTGGAATAATAATACTGCAACAGTCGAAGGGGTTAAAGCGACGAAAACAATTTTCGAAATGAGTAAGAAAATGAATCTAACGATGCCGATTACAGAACAAGTTTTTAATGTTCTTTATCAAAATCAGATTCCAAGTGATGCTGTTAATCGCCTAATGTTACGTCGTTTAAAAGAAGAATAAAACCTAAGCTGGCTTAGGCGGTAAGATTGCTATCATGGCTAAATAATGATAGAATATACAAGCAAATGGAGGTAATTATGCAAGAAAATGTAAATAAAAAAAGCTTAGCAGATGCAATTGCTGAAGCCTATGATTTAACCAAAAAAGATGCCTTAGGCATTGTTGATTTAGTATTTGATGAGATTACTAGTGCGTTAACTGCTGGTAATAAGGCTGATATCGCTGGTTTTGGTAAGTTTGAGATTAAAGCTCGCGCTGAACGTATGGGAATTAATCCAGCGACCAAAGAACAAATTACGATTAAAGCTAGTAAGGCCCCTGGTTTTAAAGCTGCTAAGGCCTTAAAAGAAGCTGTCAAGTAACCTAGGAGAACGATTATGTTTTATTATCTACTTGCGTTTTTAATTATGACAATCGCTACTACTGGTGTTCAAAGCAAGTTTGCTAAATACCGACTAGTACCGGTTGATTCAGGAATAAGCGGTCAAGAAACAGCTCGTCGCATCTTAGATTATAATGGTTTAACGAATGTAACCATTCAACCTGTTGATCAAGGTGTACTATCGGATTTCTATGATCCTAAAAGTAAATCAGTTCATTTATCACCTGATGTTTATAGCGGTCATAGTATCGTTTCAGTAGCAGTTGCTGCCCATGAAGTAGGCCATGCGATTCAACATCAAGCAAAATATGGCTATTTAGCCTTAAGAAACAATCTCTTACCAGTAGCCATTTTAGGCTCAAATTTAGGCTGGATCGCACTATTTATTGGCTTTATCGCAAATTTTGAACCAGTATTTTATGTTGGAGTTGGTTTAGTCTTATTATTAGCCTTATTCCAATTAGTAACCTTACCAGTGGAACTTGACGCTTCAAAAAGAGCAGCGGTGATGCTAAAAGAATTGAAAATTGTGCGCGATGATGAATTACCTGATGTTAAGTCGATGTTAAATGCGGCCGCCTTTACTTATATCGCCGCCTTACTTTCAACCGTCTTACAACTCTTACGCTTTGTCTCAATGAATAAACGTCAAAATAATAAATAGGACTTTAACTCCTTTCTTCTTATGTATAAGTAGAAAGGAGTTTTTCTGTTGAAAGCAAAGTTAGCTGTTTTATTTTGTGTCATCATGACGATCACTTTAGTCAAAAGTTCAATTTCGTCTTATGCCATTGAAACATTATCTAAACAAAAATTACCCTACGAAATTTTAAAAATAGAAGTCCAGGACCGTAATTTAATCATCAAAGGCTGGGCTTTTTTAAATGCTAAACAACATTTTCTCGATGAAAGTACTCATAGTTATCAAATCATTGCTAAATCAGCAACCCAAGAACAAGTTTTTAGTGGTCGCCAACTAACCGGCAGTCAAACCGAAAATATGAAATATGGCACGGTGCGAGCCTGTCAAGCGACTGAGTTTCAGCAAGATGCAGCTGTTTGTTATTATAATTATGAAAACGTTGGTTTTGAGTTTAAAATCCCCTTATTAAACTTTGAAGTAGGGGAGACCTATCAATTTGATTTAATTGTAGAAGGTAAGCTAATCAAACAAAGTTATAAAATACCAATTTATTATCCTTTACCAAATGACTTAATTTTCACTTTAAATAATCTCAATTATCAAGTGATCTCACGTTTAGAAGACTCTAACATCACGGTAACACATGAGATGGTCATAGTCCGCGAGGGGACAACTAAAACTAGCAAACAACAAAAAGGCACGATTTCTTGTGGAGCTAGTTATGGTAGCTACTTATATTATTTAAATGGCACCACCTTTAAACATGTTTTAGAACGAAAAGTAGTAGGTGAGAACACCTACTACCGGGTTAGTGGCCAACAAACATCTTGCTTAGCTGGTAAATTACAAATGATAGAAGGTACTAGTGTTTCACCAGCCTGGATTTTAAGTAACTTCATTGATTATAGTGGTATTCCGTTACGACTTTCAATTAATTATGATGTAAGTCAAATAACGTACCGTTTCATTGATTATAACGCTGTGCTTAATGATCCCTTAATTCCCGCCTTATGGAGCAAAGAACAACTAATTCAGTTATTTAAAGCCGATCAAATCATCTTTAGTACAAGATTAGATTAACTTCGCATAATGTATATTATGTAAATTATTAGTCGGAAGATTATTTAGTTTAGGTTAGAAACAAGTCCCCTCTGACTACGGGGGACTTGTTTTATTTTAAGTAAGGTAAGTAAGATTCACCGTTTTCGGGTAGCTTAACATTAAAGTTATCCGCGATAGTTGCACCAATTGAAGCAAATGTCGTACTAAACGGTACATTACCAGCGCCCCGATGTTTTTTCGAATAGAATAAAATTGGAATCATTTCACGAGTATGATCGGTTCCAGTATGGGTTGGATCATTACCATGATCAGCTGTAATAATTAATAAATCTTCGTCTGTTAATTCAGCTAATAAAAGGCCGAGATTTTTATCAAAGTTTTCCAATTCTTGCGCATAACCGACTGGATTACGCCGATGACCCCATAACGCATCAAAATCGACTAAATTAGTAAATAATAAGCCAGTAAACTCACGTTTTGCTAATTCAATGGTTTGTTCCATCCCATGGACACTAGATTTGGATTTATGGGTTTCAGTAATACCTTCAGCATCAAAGATATCATAGATTTTACCCACTGCGATGACATCATAGTTTTCGTCCTTTAAGCTATCTAAGACCGTTTTACCACTAGGTTTTAAGGCGTAGTCGTGACGATTACTAGTTCGTTGAAACTCCCCTCTTTTTTCACCGATAAAAGGCCGAGCAATAATTCTCCCGACTTTCCAAGCATCTTTCATAGTAATTTCACGAGCTATTTCACAACAACGATATAGTTCATCTAAGCCAAAATGTGTTTCATGCGCTGCAATCTGTAAAACTGAATCTGCCGAAGTATAAACAATCATTTTTCCCGATTTGATGTGTTCTTCTCCTAGTTCATCAATGATTTCAGTGCCACTAGCTGAATAATTACCGAGAATTTCATGGCCAGTTTTAGCCACGAGCTCTGCAATTAAATCATTCGGGAAACCCGTTTCGGTAAAGGTTATAAAGGGTTTATCGATGTAAAGTCCCATAATTTCCCAGTGGCCAGTCATTGTATCTTTACCTAAGCTTTTTTCAGCTGCTTTACCAAAATACGCTAAGGGATTTTTTACTGGTGAAACGCCCATGGTGGGATGTAAGTTGCCTAAACCTAAGGACGCTAAATTAGGCACATTAAGCCCCCCTACTGCCAAAGCGGTATGGCCTAAAGTATCCGTATTTAGGTCGCCATATTTTTCTGCATCAGCGCTGGCTCCAACACCAAATGAATCTAAAACTATCGTGATAATTCGCTTGTATTTCATAATTTTCCTCCACTTAAATCAGTTTATCACATTTTTAATTACTTTGGCTGGCTGATTATTCATCTTTAGGTTTTTTGAGACTAAAATCAGTACTTTTAGGGTGAAATTTATCGTAAATATTTATCAAACGTTGATCTGCAATGTGCGTATAAATCTGGGTAGTTGTCACATTAGCATGACCTAGTAATTCTTGAACAATTCGTAAATCAGCTTCATTGGCTAATAAATCGGTCGCGAAAGTATGACGAAAACTATGGGGTGAAAGTTCCGGATTTAAACCAGCAATTTTTAGTTGCTTTTTCATGGTTAACCAAACATATTGCCGTGAAATTGGTTGACCGTTAGGTTTTATGAAAATTAAGGGGTGCTTTTGTTGGTTCCAATTTTGGCGTAAGGTTAAATACGTGGTTAAAACATTTAAAGAATATTCAGCTAAAGGAACAATCCGTTCTTTATGACCTTTCCCAATAATCTTTAACATCAGGTTGCTGGTATTTAGTTCTTGAAAAGTTAGATTGACTAGTTCACTTACCCGTAAGCCGGTGGCATAAAGCATTTCAAAGATGGCTCGATGAAAAATATCTTTGTCCGTCTGAGTAAAAGTTGCAAAAAAGGCTGCCAATTCAGTTGGTTTGAAATATCCAGGTAAAGATTGCTTTACCTGAATAGTTTTTAACTTAATGGCGGGATTATTAAATTGCGGATAAGTACTAGCTATATAGTTATGAAAGCTACGAATAATTGATAGGCTTTGCGCAATGGTACGGGCTTTATAGTGATCATGTAATTGATTTAAATAGTTTAAAATATGAGCTGTTTCTAGCCCTTCTAGCTGGTCAATTCCTTCGTTAGCTAAATAGGTCTGGTATTGTTTTAAAACCACTTGATAACGATCAACGGTGGTTTTGGCCTTCATTTGGTTAACGATTAAATATTGTAGGTAATCATTAATGGCTTCAGTTAATTTCATGAGCTTACCTCACTTAAAATAAGGTTAATTGGGTCGTATATTCAGTTTCTGGCTTTAAGTTAGTTAATGCTATTCCCACAAGACGCACCGGTTCTTCCGTATAGTTTTGATCAAATAAAGCGAGTGCTTCCGCAATAATCTCGGGATAAGAAGTTAAGAAGTAAGTTAAAGTTTTAGATTTATTGACAGTCGTAAAATCCGCATATCTGATCGTGACCGTGATGGTATTTGCGACTAATTGTTGGCGATTTAAACGTTTTACTAGCTTTTTAGCTAAGTGGTAAAACATATCCGCAATGACTTGATAATCCGCAATATCCTCCATAAAGGTGCTAGATTGACTGATGGATTTGATATCAGTTTCACTGCTGATTTCACTACTCCCCTGCCCTAACGCATAGTCAAGAAAAACAGTCGTATTTTTCCCAAAAATTGGTACTAAAAGTTCAACTTGATTATATTGAGCTAAGTCACCAATCGTAAAAATATTTAGTTTCTTAAGTTTTTGAGCAGTTACTTTTCCTACACCATGCATTTTTTCAATTGGGATCGGCCAAAGTTTACTTTCAATTTCATTTGGGCGAATAATTGAAATACCTTGGGGTTTAAAGAGATCACTCGCCATTTTGGCTAAAAACTTATTATAACTAATACCAATACTGCAAGGTAACTGAAGTTGTTCTAATAAATCTTTCTGTATCGTAAAGGCTAAATCAAGCGGTTTATCTTGCGTTAAGTAAGCGGATAAATCTAAGTATCCTTCATCAATACTAGCTGGCTCAATCAGCGTGGTATATTTGGTTAAATACGTAAAAAACTGTTTGGATAACGCTTGATAATAACTAAAATCTGGTGGTACAACCACTAAACCGGGATAAACTGCTACGGCTTGGCTAACTGGCATCCCACTATGGATTAGGAAAGCTCGTGCTTCATAAGAAGCGGTAGTAATCACACTCCGGCGACTAGTTCCAGCCACAACTAATGGTTTACCTTGCAACTCTGGATGACGAATGAGTTCAGCACTGGCATAAAAAGCGTTTAAATCAATATGAAAGATTAATTGTTCCATAACTGTTGGTTTTGGTCATATAATTCTCGAGCGGCATTGACAGCTTTTTCCGTGGTATTACCAGTTGACATAAAAGCCAGCTCATTAATTACTTCTTCAGCTGATAACGCAACTACTGCGGTTAAAGTTTGTTTATCATCCGCCATTTTTTTAACTTGATAATGTTGTTGGGCGATCGAGGCGACTTGCGGTAAGTGGGTAATTGCTAAAACTTGGGTGCTTTGGGCTAAATCACGCATTTTATGGCCGATGGCATTAGCTACTTTTCCACTTAAACCGGTATCAATTTCATCAAAAATGATAGTACTGATGCCCTGTAAACGCGAAAAGATCGCTTTTAAACCTAACATGACGCGAGATAGTTCTCCACCACTCGCCACTTTTGCCAGTGGTCCCAGTGATTGACCAATATTGGTCGTCAAATAAAACTCGACTTTATCACTACCAGAATTTGATAATTTCGCTGGTGAAAAGACAACTTGGAAACGGGCATGAGGTAATTCTAAGCTAGTAAAATGTTGGCTAATCGCCTGTTCTAAGCGCTGCGCAGCCTCATGACGTGAGCTAGATAGTTTTTCAGCTAGTTGTTCAGCTTGGTTAGCTAATTCTTGCACTTTTGTTTCAGCGGCTGATAAACTGGCTTGCTGGTTTTGATAGGCAGCAATCTTATCTGTAAAGATTTGTTTTTGCTTTAAAACGGCAGCTAAATCATTACCGTATTTCCGCTTTAATTTGTTTAATACAAAAAGTCGTTCATTTAAAGCATTAAAGTTCACTTCATCAAAATCTAATTGAGCCACATATTGATTCGCTGTTTGGTTTAGTTCTTCCAAATCAAAATAATTTGAGGTTAATTGTTCAATCATTTGATTAATAGTTGGATTCAAATTAATCTTTTCTAATTCATTTTTTAAGTTAAATAATTTCTCTAAAATACCGTTATTTTCATTTAACTGGTTTTGAGTTAACTCTAAAACTTGAAATATCTTTTCTGCCGCATTAAATTCTTTAATTTTGGCTTCCAATTCAGCTTCTTCGTCAAGTTTTGGATCAATCGCTCGGATTTCTTGTAGCTGAAATTCAATATACTCGATTTCATCAGCACTAAGGTGCTGTTCAGTGAGTTCAGTTAAAGCTTTCAGCGCGGCTTGATATTCACGATAACAAGTTTGATATTCATTCATTAACGCATTTGGGCCGATATAATTATCTAGTAATTTAATATGAGATTTTTCATCTAATAAATATTGACTTTCTTTTTGATTATGAATGTCAATAACTTCAGCAAACAAATCTTTTAATAAGCTAATATTAATGCTTCGATGGTTGAGTTTCGTGACAGTTTTACCACCACGATTGATTTCCTTTGTAATGATAATTTGGTCATCATCAAAACCAAGTTCTTGAAATTTAGCCCGACTCGGATGTCCGGATAAATCAAAAAGCCCTTCAATAATAGCTTGATCAGCTTGTTCACGAATTACGGCATCCGATGTTCGTCCACCAGTTAAAATCGCAATCGCATCGATGATAATTGACTTACCAGCACCCGTTTCACCAGTAAAGACACTAAAACCGGGTTTAAAATCAAGCGAAAGCTCATCAATTAAAATGTAGTCTTTAATCCATAAATGCTGAAGCATTATTCCTCCAATAAAGTTTGTTCAACTAAATCAAATAAGCTGTTTAAATCAATTTTTAAGGCCTTTTTTAGTTCGCTGATAGCGCCATGGCTAACATATTGATCATTAATACCTAAGCGATATAATTGAGCAGCCTCATGATTATCACTGATAAATTCAGCAATCGCACTACTTAAGCCACCAACTAGCATTTCTTCTTCATAGGTAAAAATAGGTACCCGCTTGGCTAATAATTCTAATAATAGTGCTTGGTCGATTGGTTTAATAAAACGAGCGTTAATAATCAAATAAGGTAATTGGTTTAAGCTTACCCGATGAGCAATTTTCGCAATTTGAGGGCCATAACCAATAATAATCGCAGTGGGCTGCTTAATTGTGGTCAATTTTTCCCAACTGCCAATTTGAATAAGTTGAAATGGCTGATGCAGGGTAATTTCCGTTGTGCCACGCGGATAACGTAACGCAAATGGTTGATGTTGTTTAAAAGCGGTATAAATTAAATCTCGCGTTTCTTGGTAGTCTTTTCCTTGACTAATAATAATATTTGGTAAAGGTCGTAAAATGCCTATATCAAAAACGCCCTGGTGCGTATCACCATCTTCACCGACTAAGCCGCTACGATCAACCCCTAACAACACTGGCACATTTAAGCGCACAATATCATGATTGATTTGATCATAAGCACGTTGTAAAAAAGTCGAATATAGCGCTAAAAATGGTTTCTTGCCGGCTAAAGCTAAGCCTGCAGCAAAAGTCGCAGCATGTTCTTCCGCAATCCCACAATCAAAAAAGCGTTCTGGTAATTTTTGTGCAAACTTTTCTAATCCACTGCCAATGGTCATGGCAGGTGTAATGGCTAAGATATCTGGATCTTGTTCAGCCAGCTCTAAAACGGTGCTGGCGACACAGTTTGACCAAGCAATATAGTTTTCGGGGGTGGTGCTTTTAACTTGTCCTGTTTGCGGATCAAAACTACCAATCCCGTGCCAACTTCCGTTTAAATCTTTTTCCGTTGGGTCATAACCCTTCCCCTTTTTAGTTTGGATATGGATTAAAACCGGGCCTTTTTTCTGTTTAGCAACTTCAAAGATGTGCATTAAATCTTTAATACTATGACCATTAACAGGCCCATAGTAATCAATTTCTAAATTAGAAAAGTATGGTTGTTGAATAATAGTTTTCTTCATAAAGCCTTTAACATTAGTCAAACTTTTAATAACTCGATCACCAGTTTTAAAGCTTCCTAAAGATTTCTTTAAGTCCGATTTAGCCGCTAAATAAGAATCGCTAGTTCTTAATGAGTCGATAAATTTTGAAACTGGTCCACTAGTGGCGGAAATTGACATATTATTATCATTTAAAATGATGATGAGACGTTTATTTAAACTAGCAATATGATTAAGGGCTTCTAAAGCTAAGCCACCACCAAAAGCACCATCACCAATAATAGCGACAACTTGATAATCAGCTTGGTTTAAATCACGAGCAGTTGCCATGGCTAATGCAGCGGATAACGATGTCGAAGCATGACCTGCTTCCCACACATCATGCGGACTTTCAGCTAATTTTTGAAAACCAGATAAGCCTTCATATTGCCTTAAAGTCGGAAACAAACTAGCTCGGCCAGTAAGAATCTTATGGACATAAGTTTGATGACCAACATCAAAGATTAATTTATCAGTGGGCGATTCAAAAACGCGATGTAATGCAATAGTTAGCTCCACAATGCCTAAATTACTTGATAAATGTCCACCAGTTTCCGCAATTTGGGTAATTAAAAACTTTCGAATATCAACCGCTAAATCATCTAATTGTTCCGAACTTAGATTTTTTAGAAAATGCGGATTTTTTATATTGTTAACGTCCATGAAGCCTCCTAATAAGTCCGTTCTTCCATTTGGTTTAATAATTCAGTTAAATGAGTCGCTGTGGGTAATTGCTTAAGCATATTATAACACTGTTTGTAAGCGACCTTCAGCGCATTTTTAGCGGCTGGTAGGCCCAATAAACTGACATAGTTAGTTTTATTTAAGCGTTCATCGCTTGGTAATTTACCTAATAATTCATAGTTAGCGGTGGATTCTAACACATCATCTTGAATTTGAAAGGCTAAGCCAATTGCACTACCTAAATCAGCTAACAAGTCAAGATCTTGTTGCTCTTTTGCGATAATGGCTGCCATCATTAAGCTTAAGGCAAAGAGTTGACCGGTTTTATGGCGGTGAATATTTTCTAAATCGTTTATCGTAACCGTTGTTTGATTATGGTTAATATCTAATGTTTGGCCTAAAATTAAGCCCGCTGCCCCAGCAGCTTGACTCATTTTTAAACTAAGCAATTCTTTTTGGCTGGCATTATAATTACTTTTAGCAATTATCTCAAAAGCTTTGGTTAACAAGCCATCACCAGCCAAAATGGCCATGGCTTCACCATAAACTTTATGATTAGTTAATAAACCACGCCGGTAATCATCGTTATCCATAGCGGGTAAATCGTCATGAATTAATGAATAAGTATGAATCATTTCGAGGGCCGCCGCCGCTGGGAATCCAGCTTCAACTGGATAAGCGTAATCATTTAACGCTGCAAAAAGTAACAGCGGTCGTAAACGTTTACCGGTTTGAAGTAAAGAATAATTCATGGCTGAATTAATGGAACTGTTATTATCGATTAATTGACTTAAATATTGATTAAACTGCTCAATCATGATTCTGATATTCCACCACTACATCATTTATCTTAGTTTCATATTCTTTTAAAGCTAAATCACATTGCTTAATTAAAGCTAGTCCTTCTTCAAATAAAGCCATGGCTTGATCGAGTGAGGTTTGATTAGCTTCAAGTAATTCCGTGATTTCAGCTAAGCGGGCCATTGCTTGTTCAAAAGATAGATTTTCGTTCATCGTGACTCCTTTTTAATTACTTGACTAGTAATAATCCCATCATTAACTCGCGATTCTATTATATCATGTTGCGCCACCAGTGTAATTGAGGTAATCGTCTGGTTTTGGTGCGTCGTAATACTATAACCGCGTTCTAGTGTTTTTAAGGGCGAATAGGCTTGTAATAATTCAATTGATTTACTAAATTCATGTTGTTTATCCTTAAGCTTCGCCTTAATTAATAACAGATAGTTTTGCTTTGTACTTTGGAAATGTTGTTTTAAAGTGGTTAGTTTAGTTTGCCAAAGACTTAATTTTTGATTGTAAAACAGTAATTTTAGCCGATAATCATTAATTAACTCTTCAGGATTAGCAAAATAGCGGCGTTGGGTAACAACCAGTAATTGTTGTTTGGCGTATAATAAGCGCTGATTAGTTAATTGTCGATAGCGTCTTTTTAGCGTAGTTAATTGATTAATTAAGTCTTCTTGTTTCATCGTAGCCAGTTCAGCTGCTCCTGTGGGAGTTGGTGCTCTTAAATCAGCGACTAATTCAGCTAGGGTTAAATCACTTTCGTGTCCGACCCCAACAATAATTGGTGTTTTCAACTTGAAAACTGCTCGGACCACCGGTTCTTCATTAAAAGCCCATAAATCCTCCAGTGAGCCACCACCGCGAGCCATAATTAAAACATCATGGTTATTTTTATCTGCTTGGTGTAAACGAGCAACTAATTCAGCACTAGCGCCCTCACCCTGGACTAATGAGTAATATAAATAACGGGTGGCTAATGGCCAACGGCGTTTTAAAGTAGTTAAGATATCTTGTAAAGCTGCACTATCACGACCTGAAATAATCCCAATTGATAATGGATATGTCGGTAAAGGTTTTTTATATTTTATGTCAAATAAGCCTTCCGCTTGGAGCTTTTCTTTTAATGCTTCAAATTGTTGGAAAAGATTACCAAGACCGGCAGCTTTGATTTGTGTAACATACAACTGCATTTGGCCTGAAGTGGTAAAAATCGATAAACTGGCATTGACGATGACTTGATGGCCATTTTCAAAGCTAAAACGTTGCCCTTTTAAGTGTGAAGCAAACATGACACAATTTAAGCGACTAAACTCATCTTTAAGGGTAAAATAGACATGCCCACTGCGGTGTAAGGTTAAGTTAGAAAGCTCGCCAGCCACCCAAAGCTGTTTTAGATAAGGATCTTGATCAAGTCGGGCTTTGGCATAATTAACAAGTTCACTGACGGTAGCAACTTTATTCATGAATCTTATCTAATACTCCGTTAATTAATACATAAGAATTCTCTTCACCATAGGTTTTAGCTAATTCAACGGCTTCATTAATTATCACCGCACGATCTGAATCAGCAGTAAATAATTCGGTTAAAGCTAATAATAAAATGGCTTGTTCAACGTAACCAAGCCGTTCAAAACGCCAATCCGATAATTGTGAGTTGATTTTCTCAATCAAAAAAGCCCGATTGTTAATCGCATTATTAAAAATGGAACGGAAAAAATAATCGTTTTTCAGCGTTCCAATGGTCTCAGCATTGAGCGAAATAATCGTTTCAGCATCTAGACCAAGTAATAAGTGTTGATAAAGATAACGCATGGCTAATTCACGCGTTTGATGCCGGTTCATAATTAAAAGTAGCGACTAAACTAAAAAGCCAACAACTCGGATATCAATCCGATTTACTTTCAGATCAGTCATTTGGAAAATAGTATTGTAAATTCTTTCTTGTAATTGTTCGACGGTTTCGTTAACCTTAATACCTCTTTTAATTTTAATATCAATTGCGAGATTAATGAGATTATCTTTGACTTTACAAACAATTGGCCGCGAAAAATGGGAATAATCCGCTGCACTGATTTGATCGCTTTCTGCTAAAGTAATTGCTGTGATAGTTTCAAAAACGCCAGCAGTTAAAGCTACTAAGCCGTATTCATTGACTTTTTCTTTGATTGCATAAGAACTTGCCATATTAATCACCTACCAGTCATATTATACCAAAGAAGAACTAAGAGATAAAGAGCTACGATTAATTCAAGATGGATTTAACCAGTCAGGTAAAATATATGCTAAAATAAAGCTAGGAGAAATTGCTATGAAAATAACTATCGCCCAAATCAGGATTAAAAGTAATGATTTTTCAGCCAATTTTGCGGCAATGAAACGGGTTGTCCAACAATATGAAAAGCTCACCGATTTAATTGTTTTCCCTGAACTAGCTCTTAGTGGTGATTTACAAGCTAATTTTGAAAACCCTGATGTTCAAGCTGAACTAATCAATTATAACCAACAACTTTTAGCGTTAAGTAAACAAGTAGGTATAATTTGGGGTAATGTCTCAGTCACTGCTAAACAATTAAATAATACGATCTTTTTTGCTTACCACCAAAAATTACTTGGCCAACATCAAGCTTTAAGTTTTAGCTCGTGCTGGTTTAGTAATTCCTTAAAAAATGAAGAAACGTTATTAAAGTTTCATGGGAAAACACTACAATTAGCATTTTTAAAAGAAATTACGCCTATAACTCAAGTAAGTTCCGATTATTTAGTGTTATTAGGTAATGAGCCCTGGTTAAAAGATCAACCACAAACTTTAATAAACTTAACCACTGCGACAACCGTGGTCTACACCAATATGGTCGGTATTAGTAATACTGGTAAAACAGTTTACGGTTATGCGGGTGGTAGTTACATAAGAAAACAACACCAACTTCAAATGTTAAATAATCAATTTTTACCAGAAAGTTTATTAGTTGATGCCCACAAAATAATTAAGACTTATTACTATCAACCCCATGCCCTTTTAGTAGCATTAACCGCCATTCTGCGCTACTTTGATGAAGAAATCTTTCCCTATAAACCTAATTGGGTGATTGGTGTTTCAGGTGGCTTAGATAGTGCAGTTAATTTAGCTTTATTAGCCTTAACCTTTGGGCCAATGCGGACGTTGCCTGTAACTTTGCCAAGTCGTTTCTCATCGACTCCCACTTTAAACAACGTTAACCATTTGACGGAAAGCTTAAATTTAACCTTAAAAACTATTCAAATTGATGATTTAGCCACTTTAACCCAACAGAGCTTAAGTTTAGCTGGTTTTAAAGCGCTACCACCTTTAACTCAAGAAAACATTCAAGCACGCTTGCGTGGCCAATTATTAATGGCAGTCGCGGGAATTGAAAATGGTATCGTCTTAAATAACAGTAATAAAATTGAAATTGCTTTTGGTTATAGCACGCTTTATGGGGATACAATTGGAGCTTTAGCCCTATTAGGTGATTTGACTAAAGCGGATATTAACGAGCTAGCTATAAGTATTAATCAATGGACAAATCAAGTTACGATTCCTTTAAATTTATTACCCCAAATTGAACCAACAGTTTGGAACTGGGAAGTTTTACCTTCAGCTGAACTTAAAGCTAACCAAAGTGATCCAATGAAGTGGGGATATCATGATGAACTAGTACCATATTTATTTAATCATCCCCTTTCTACTTTGTTGGACCTTTATTTAACTGGCCAATTTAAAACCGATGTGCGCTTCCGTTATGCTTCAGCCTATGGCTTAGATGAGCCTCAGGCTTTTATTGATGATTTAAATTGGGTGCTTAAAACAATGCATCAAGCTATTTATAAACGCTTACAGTTTCCGCCTGTTGTTGTGATCAGCCAAACAGCTTTCGTCACTAAAGCCGAAAACCAAGTGCCCTTTCACATCAACACTGAAAATGAAATTTTAATTAAAAAAATACTAGCCAAGGAGGCAAAGTAATGTCAGATTTTATGTTAAATAATGGTAATTTAATTCCGAAAATTGGTTTAGGTTGTAATACCTTTGGGAAAATCAATCGCGATTATCAAGCTGAACTTGATTATGACTTAACCCCTCTTTTACAAGCCATTAAATTGGGCTACCGTCATTTAGATACCGCAATCGCTTACCGCAATGAAGCAGTAGTTGGTCAAGCGGTGAAGGAAAGTGGTTTAAAGCGCACTGATTTCTTTTTAACAACGAAAATTCCACCTGAAGCAGCTTATCTTGGTTCAATCACTAGTATTGATCAAGCTATCTCAGCCAGTTTAGCTAACTTACAAACCGATTATTTAGATCTATTTTTAATTCATCATCCTAGCGAAGACTTTAACTTACTAGTAACAGCCTGGCAACGCTTAGAATATTGGTATCAACAAGGAAAAATAAAGAATATTGGTGTCTCAAATTTTGACATCAATCTTTTAGCGAAGTTTATCGATGCTGTTCAAATCCGACCAGCTGTCAACCAAATCGAATCAAATCCAAGTAACTTTAACCATGCCTTAATTGAGTATTGTCAAACACAAAATATTTTATCGATTGCTTATAGTCCTTTAAAAAAAGTCTCTTTAACCCAGCGCGCTAGCTTAGCTAAAATTGGCCAAGCATACCAAAAATCCTGGGCTGAGATATTATTAGCGTATCAACTAAACCGCCAAGTCGCAGTTATTCCCAAGTCCTATGATCAAGCTCATCAAGCTGCCAATTTGAGCGCTGCGTCACTAGTTTTAACGACAGAAGAAATGGCTAAAATTGCTGGCTTATAAGCTATTAATTGATGCTTTGGACTTAAAATAAGCCTCAGTATTTAATTGATCAACTTTTAGTTGGTCAATTAAAGCTTCCACCGTAGTAAATTTTATTTGTGGGCGTAAAAAATGCCAAAACTCAACCGCTACTGCTTGGCCATAAATTTCTAAATCAAAATCTAAAATATTCACTTCAAGCGTTAAGTCTTGTCGGTAATTAAAAGTGGGATTATGGCCAATACTAATCATGGCTAAATAATGTTTTTGATTAATCACAATCTTACCGGCGTAAACGCCTTGCGCCGGCATAACATATTCGGGATGATAAGCAATATTGGCAGTTGGAAAACCAATTTTTTTACCTTGGGAGCGCCCAGTACTAACAGTGCCTTTAATTTGATAGGGATAACCAAGTAATTGATTAGCTTGCTCAATCTCACCTTGTTCAATCAGTTTCATGATACGCGTAGTACTGATTTTTTCTTGTTTAAAAGTAATTTCAGGAATGATCGTTAACGCAAAATTCCGCTCTGCTTGAGTTAAACTTTCAACATTACCTTGACCTAAATAACCATAACGGAAATCAAATCCACAAATTAAATGCTTTAAAGGTAATTGATTAAGTAAATCTTTGATAAAAACTTCTGCAGGTAGCTTAGCCATTTCTTGATTAAAAGTTAAAACAATAAAATAATCAAAACCAAGTTTTTCAGCTAAAATAACCCGATCTTCAATCGTCGTTAAATGATGATAAGTTAAGCGGTGAATAGTTTCCCAAGGATCAGGATCAAAAGTGATAAGGGCTGACTTTAATTGTTTTTCTTGCGCTGTGGCTAAACAAGCATCTAATAAATGCATATGGCCTAAATGTAGGCCGTCAAAATAGCCGACACAAGCAACAAAATCAGCTTCAAAATGAGTTTGATAACCAACTTTAACATAAAAGGTTTTCATTACCATAAGCCCCTTTCACTGTGATAAACCGCCTTTTTATTTAATTGATATATCGCTAATGGTTCATTTTGATAGGTTAATAATAACCGTGGTTCAGTTCGGTTAATCAAGAAAGGTTTTCCTTGATAGATGGGAGTCGGATCAGTAATATCAATTTGGGGAAAATGGTTTAAATATGTTAAGATATGGGCCATTTCAAACTGTCCTGCAGCAATCTCAGCTAAGGTATAAGCTTGTGTTAAGGTACTATTAGCGATTTTAGTCCGTAATAACTGACTCATCACGCCAAAGTTATCCAGTTTTAAGGCGATTGCTTGGCATAAAGTTCGAATGTAAGTGCCACTTGAGCAACTAATTCGTAGTTGAAGCGTATCGCTGGTCCAAGCCAATAACTCTAGATCATAAATATAAATTAAACGTGGCTCCCGTTTAATTATTTGATTTTCTCTGGCATATTCATAAAGTCGTTTACCAGCCACACTCACTGCCGAATACATTGGTGGTAACTGGTAACTTTCACCCAGAAAACTTGCCAAAACAGCGGTTAATTGCGCTTTTGTATAAGGAACTAGCGGTTTTTCTTGGGTCTTATTACCCCAAATATCTTCAGTATCAGTTTGAAAACCTAATTGGATAGTAGCAATATATTCTTTCGGTTCACTTAAAAGAAATTGATTCAGTTTAGTGGCTTTACCAACTAAGATTTGTAATAAACCTTCGGCTTGGGGATCTAAAGTGCCAGTATGGCCAATTTGTTTGAGTTGTAAAATTTTGCGTAACTTAGCGACCACCGCAAATGAAGTTAAACCAGCTGGTTTATTTAACAGTAATATTCCGTTCATTGATTCACCTTTTCCCTTAAATATTATAGCATCAGCCCTTAGATTCGCAACTTTAAAGGATCGAAAGTAGTTTTTATCGTCCTATCTTGACTTAATATTTTAAATTTGTTATGATTATTAGCATAAAAGTAGAGGTTGCGTTGTAAATGAGTACGATGTGGAGTCGACGGACTATGAAACATCGGAAAGGTAACCAACGCCGAATAAGTTTAACTGGTAAGTTAGACTTATGGTGATATAGGAAATACCTATATTACTCCTTCTTTGGAAGAGGCGCTATTTACACTTATCGCAATTAGCCGTGTAAATAGGACACGGCTTTTATATTGATGATAGGAGAAAGTATGAAAAAAGTAATTTATTTTTGGCTAACTACGCTGTTTTTAAGCTGGACGGTTTTAACAAGTCACGCCACGCTAGATGATTTCATCGTCGGGATGGAGTGTAATTATCCCCCTTTTAACTGGTCGACTTTAAATGCCAATAATGCAGTAGCGATTGATCAAAATACCTACTGTGCGGGGTATGATGTCGTGATTGCTCAGCGTGTCGCTACGGGTTTACAGCGCAATTTAGTGATTAAACCTTTGGCTTGGGAAGGCTTAGAGCCAGCTTTAAGTGCCAGTGAAATCCATGCAATTATTGCTGGGATGACCGATACGCCAGAGCGACGCAAAAATGCGGAATTCACACAACCATATTATGAATCAGAAATGGTAATGATTGTAATGAAGGATGGCCCATATAGTACCGCCACCAGCTTAAGCGATTTTAGTGGTGCCCGGATTCGGGGTCAAGTAAATACGACTTATGATGAAATTATTGATCAGATCCCAGCAGTAATCCACGCTGAACCCCTACAAAGCTACCCTTTTATGATTGTCAGCTTATTAGAAAATGAAGTAGATGGCTTAACTGCTGAGTTACCAGTCGCACTTGGAACGATTGAAGCCAATAAAAACCTCGCAATTGTTCGTTTTGATGCAGGGGCAGGATTTGATGGTGATACAACCGTCTCCATTGCAGTAAAAAAAGGAGAACATACCTTACGCAATGAAATTGATGCGATTATTGCACAAATTAGTAAAGAAGAACGTGATGAGCTAATGCTCCAAGCCACATTAAATCAACCAGCTAATGAAACAACTACCACGACTTGGGGTTTAGTGACTAGTTATTGGCCCTTATTTTTAAGTGGGATCAAAAACACCTTATTAATTGCATTAACCGCAACATTTTTTGGTTTATTGATTGGTTTAGTTGTCGGTGGTATCCGCGCAATTCAAGTGGAAGCAAAAGATCAATGGCTAAAAAAACTAAGTAAAAAATTCGCTTATCTAATTAGTACTATTTATATCGAGATTTTCCGGGGTACCCCAATGATTGTGCAATCAATGTTTATGTATTATGGCTTAAAACCAATCTTAAATTGGACTCCCCTACTAGCTGGTATTATCATCGTTTCCATTAACACCGGAGCTTATATGGCTGAAATAATTCGAGCGGGAATCCAATCAGTTTCCGCTGGTCAAAGTGAAGCTGCCCGAGCACTTGGTATGAGTCCCAGCCAAGCTATGCGTTATATTATTTTACCGCAAGCTCTCCGCAATGTCTTTCCCGCAATTGGTAATGAAGTTGTCGTAAATATTAAAGATACTTCGGTTTTAAATGTGATTGCGGTCAGTGAACTATATAGTCAATCAATTAAGGTCGCTGGCACTGAGTTTATGATTACTAAAACATTTTTGATTACGGCCCTAATATATTTAATTTTGACTTTAACCACGACCCAAATATTAAAAGCTATTGAATACCGGTTGTCCAAGACTCGCTCCAGCTATCCAGCCTCGCAAACTATTCCCGAACATCCAACTGTTGAAAGGAGATTATAATATGGACAACTTAATAACCGTAAATCATTTAAAGAAATCATTTGGTCAACTTGCTGTGTTAAATGATATTGATTTTGTTTTAAAGAAACAAGAAGTAGTTTCAATTATTGGGAGTAGTGGTAGTGGTAAAAGCACTTTCTTACGTTGTTTGAATCTTTTAGAATTAGCTGATGGTGGCGAAATAATTGTTGCGGGTCAAAATATCTTACACGATAATTTAAATATTAACCATTTTCGCAGTAAAATTGGCATGGTCTTTCAATCATTTAATTTATTTGAAAATATGACTGCTTTAGAAAATTGCTTAATTGGACCCATGAAAGTTTTAAAGCAAACTAAAGCACAAGCCACTGAAGCAGCCTTAGCTAATCTAAAACAAGTTGGCATGTTAGAATTTGCTGAAGCGGCGGTCACGTCTCTTTCTGGTGGTCAAAAACAACGAGTAGCGATTGCTCGGGCCTTAACGATGCAGCCTGAAGTCCTATTGTTTGATGAGCCAACGAGTGCATTAGATCCAGAATTGGTCGGTGAAGTGCTAGAAGTTATAAAAAAACTCGCTTTAGCCGGTTTAACGATGGTGATTGTGACCCACGAAATGGCCTTTGCGAAAGATGTTTCTGATCGTGTTATCTTTATGAGTGATGGTATAATGTTAGAAGAAGGTAAGCCAGAGCAAATCTTCACGCAACCAGCGCACCAAAGAACGCGTGACTTCCTAGCTCGTTTTCTTAATCAATGAAACCAGAGAAACCCTTTAAAAGAATTTATTTAGAAATTACTAATCAATGTAATTTAACCTGTGAATTTTGTCTTAATACCAAACGACCGTTAGCCAACCTAACGCCGTTTGGTTTTGATTTGTTAGCAGCAGAACTAAAAAATTGGTCAGATTACCTGTATTTACATGTTAAAGGTGAACCATTAAGTCACCCTAAATTGGAAACTATTTTAAATAGCTGTCTAAAACATCAACTACACGTGCAATTAGTAACAAATGGCACGCTAATAAAAAATTGGCCAAAAGAACTCTGGGCACACCCTGCTCTGCGTAAGATTAGTATCTCATTACATAGTATTGATCAACACCATAGCCCAATTCAAGAATACGCCAGTGATATTTTATCGTTAATTGCCCAAGCCACGGGTTATGTGGAGTTACGGATTTGGAACCACTCACTAATTTATGAGTCAGTGCGATTAAAAGCTTTAATCACGCTATTGAGTTCAGCTTTGAAGATTGATTTTCCAGCTACTGACTTTAAAATTAATCCCAAATTGTTTGTGGCTTATGATCAAAAATTTGCTTGGCCCGGTTTAAATTTACCGCCGATCAGTACCGTTGGGCGCTGTTTATCCCCTAAGTTAATGCTTACGATTTTAGTTGATGGAACAGTTGTGCCCTGCTGTTTAGATGGTGAAAAAGAAATACCCCTAGGTAATATCTTCCAACAACCGTTAGCGGAAATATTGAAAAATCCTCGTTATCAAGCCATGGTGGCGGGCTTTAATGCCCAACAGTTAGTTGAACCATTATGCCAACGCTGTAATTATCGGGAACGGTTTCGCATCAAATAAAAACCCAGGAATGAATTAATCGTCCTGGGTTTCTTCAGCTTGAATTGTTTTTAAAAGCGCTTCTACCTGATTACCTCGCTCTAAGGAATCATCATAGACAAACAATAAATCGGGTATTTTATAAGTTGACATCCTTTTACTTAGCTCAGTCCGAATAAAGCCTTTGCTTTTTTGTAATTCAGCTAATTTTTCTTCAATATTATCAGCTAAAAATGTTACATAGACTTTAGCCAAAGAGTAGTCACGATTAACCTTCACGTCGGTAACCGTTACTAAACCAATTTGATCATTTTTTAAGGAAAACTGGATAATGTCAGAAACATTTTTTAAAATAATACCAGCAATCCGTTCTCTTCTGATTTTCATCTTGCCTCCTTAAGCATTCTCTACAGCTTGTTCACCATATGATTCAATAATATCATTTTCTTTTATATCATTAAAGCGCTCAATGGTAATACCACATTCATAACCACTAGCTACTTCTTTAGCGTCGTTTTGGAAACGTTTTAAGGAACCTAATTGGCCATCATAAATTTCAATCCCATCACGAATTAAGCGCACCCTACTATCACGGAGGATTTTACCATCAGTAACATAACAGCCCGCAATTGTTCCAATTTTCGAGGCTTTAAATGTTTGGCGCACTTCAGCTTGTCCATAAATAATTTCTTCGTAGACAGGAGCCAACATCCCCTTCATGGCAGCTTCCATTTCTTCTGTTAATTTATAGATTATCCGGTGTAAGCGAATTTCAACGTTTTCTTCATCAGCTTTCTTGCGTACAATGGCGGAAGGACGAACATTAAAACCATACACCAATGCATTTGAAGCGCTGGCTAACATAATATCAGACTCACTGATGGCTCCAGCAGTCGCCCGAATAACATTAACTTTAACATTCCCTACTTCAATTCGTTCTAAAGCTGCTTTAACAGCTTCAGCTGAGCCTTGGACATCAGTCTTTAAAATAACGGGAATTTCTTGTACTTCACCTTGCGAAATCTGACGAGATAAGTCTTCTAAACTCAAGGCACTACTACTACGCCGTTCAGTATCAACTTTAACTTGTAAACGACGTTCAGCCACTTGCCGTGCTTCTTTTTCTTCTTTGAACACTTTAAAGTTATCGCCAGCAATTGGGACATCATTTAAGCCAATGATTTCAACTGGTGTCGCGGGCAAAGCTTGTTTAATTTCTTTCCCATTATCGTCCGTCATTTTTCGAATCCGGCCAAAACAAGAACCAATGACTAAGGCATCACCTGTTTTTAAAGTTCCATTTTCAACTAAGACACTAGCGACTGGACCACGGCCCTTATCAAGCTTAGCTTCAATTACGGTACCAACCGCTAATCTTTTTGGATTAGCTTTAAGATCCATTACTTCCGCTAAGACTGAAATGGTTTCTAGTAAAGTTTCAATCCCAGCGCCAGTTTTAGCTGAAACTTCCACGAAAATAGTATCTCCGCCCCACTCTTCTGGTAGGACACCAGCATCAGCCATCGCATTTTTAATGCGTTCGATATTTTTATCTGGTTTATCAATTTTATTAATCGCAACAATCATGGGACAATTAGCCGCCCGGGCGTGATCAATTGCTTCTTTGGTTTGAGGCATGACGCCATCATCCGCAGCCACCACGATTACCACAATATCAGTTACTTTCGAACCCCGGGCCCGCATCGCGGTAAAAGCTTCGTGTCCGGGGGTATCAAGAAAAGTTAGTTTTCGCCCTTTAATCGTGACTTGGTAAGCTCCAATGTGTTGGGTAATACCACCAGCTTCACTTTTAACGACAGCTGTTTTTCGGATAGTATCTAATAACGTTGTTTTACCATGATCAACATGGCCCATAATGGTAATAATCGGTGGACGTTCTGTTAGATCCTTAGGATCATCAACGATTTCGTCAACCAAACTGTCAGCTTCTTCAAAGACTTTAAAATTAGCTGTGACGCCATATTCTAAACAAATCAACTCGACGGTATCATTGTCTAGCACTGAATTAATAGTTACCATATTGCCTAATAGGAAGAGTGTTTTAATAATCTCACTGGCTTGGCGCTTTAACAATTCAGCTAAATGACCAACGGTGATGCCCTCAGTATAGGTTATCTCAGTTGGATACTCTATTTTTGGGCGTGGCGCATAATCATTTCGACGTCTTCGGTTGGTAGTCTTATTTGGCTTTTTTCTTTTTGTCATCTTCTACCTCATTTCTTCAATATTTTTTCGCATACTTTTAGCTAACCCAGCATCTTCGATCGCCAAGTATTTCAAATTGGTTTGACCAACGGCTTGACTTAAAGTTTGAGTATCAACTAAATCATAGACTGGAATTGCATAATACTTACATTTATCTTGAATTCTTTTTTTGGTCTTCGTGGAGGCATCAGTCGCTAACAAGACCAGCTGGGCTGTTTGGTGGCTGATGCTTTGACTAGCTTTTTCACCATAAGTTACTTTTCCAGCTAATCGGGCGATTCCCAAGGTGCCTAAAATCTGTTTAATCAACAAGTTTAAGCAGCTCAGTATAGATTGTTTCGGGAATCGGTGACGCTAAGGCCCGAGCTAACGCATTAGTTTTCATCGCTAAAGCTACCGCCTCTTTACTAGGCTTTAAATACGCTCCTCGCCCGTTAGCTTTACCCGTTTCATCAATAATGATTTCACCAGCAGGCGTACGCACAATGCGAAGTAGCGTTTTCTTCGGTAAAATTTCCAAGGTTGCGACACATTTTCTTAGCGGTATTTTTCTCATCTGGTCACCTACTTAACCTAATCGTAGAAGTCTTCAAATTCATCAAAGTCAATATCTTCTTCAACCCAAGTACTAAGTTCATCCAATTCTTCTTGACGACGAATTTCTTCCAGTTCTTCTTCAGAATATTCAGGTTTAATTTCATATTCTTTTTCTTTACGGATTTCAGCATCGCGTTTACGGCGATCTTCTTCTTCCGCTTTCCGTCTTTTACTGCTAGCAGTTTCCGTGCTTTCGCTTGGTCGACTGGCATCAGCCAATTTTTCAAATTTTGAAACATATTGACCCCGGTCAACTGATACCCGTGTTTTCTTGGTTTTAACTGGGGTTGGTTCTTTTTCAATCGCGGGTGCTTCCACTGGTTTTTTGACTGTTTCAGCTTCCGTTACTACCGCTGGTTTTTCTTTTACTGGTAGTTTGATTTCTTCCACTGGTTTTTCAACTTCAGTTTCAGGTTCACTAACTGGAGTAATAACTTCTTCAGTTAAGATCTCACTAATATCTTCACCCACAATTTTCTTTAAGACTTCAGCTTCTAAAATCCGGTTTTGATATGCTTCTTGTAATTGGAGGTAATTAATTCCTAATTCAGTTAAAGCAGCTGGAGTTTTAATATCAATCTTTTTACCAGTTAATTTAACTGCTAACCGAGCATTCTTCCCTTTTTTACCAATGGCTAAGGATAATTGGTTATCATCAACTACCACTAAAATACTTCGATTATTTTCAGCGGGAATTACCGCCATGACTTTGGCTGGAGCTAAGGCGTTTTTTACTAATTCAACGATATCGTCGCTCCATTCAAAAACATCAATTTTTTCGCCGCGAATTTCATCGATAATCTCATGGACCCGAGCACCACCTGGCCCAATACAAGCACCAAGGGCATCAATATCAGGGTGTTTTGAGTAAACCGCAATTTTTGTTCGTTCGCCAGCGTCACGCGCAATCGCTTTGATTTCGACTAAACCTTGAAAGATTTCGGGAATTTCACGTTCAAAGAGCCGCCGGACTAATTGTTCATCCGCCCGTGAAACTAAGATTTGCGCACCTTTAGTGTCACGGTTTACTTCTGAGATAATAACCTTAATCTTTTGGCCTTCATAATATCTTTCGTTGGGGATTTGACCAGATTTAGGTAATAATCCTAAGGTTTTACCTAAATTGACGATCATAAACTTTTCTTCAATTGTTTCAATCGAAACTGTAATTAAATCACCTAATTGGGTGATATATTCATCATAAATTCCTTGTTTTTCCGCTTCACGAATCTTTTGTTTTAAGACGTTTTTCGCTAATAAGGCTGCGGGACGACTCAAGTTATCAACTGACTCTTCAATTTCAAATAGTTCGCCTAGTTGTAAATTATTATTATTATTATTGCTTTGGGTAGCTGCTAGCTCCATTTCTTGTTCGGGATCTTCAACTTCCTCCACAATCCGATATTGGCGGAATAATGAAATTTCACCCGTTTTTTCATTGACCCGGGCTTCTACTAAAGCATCCGGAACGCCTAATTGTTTTCGATAGGCTTTCTCCAAGGCATCAGTTAAAGCATCGATGATAATCGTTTTATCAATACTACGATCGCTTTCAATTGAGGCAATGGCGGTTAATAAATCCTTGTAATTCATACTTTCTCCTTTAAAACTTAATTGCTAATCTAATTTTTTTAATTTGGTGATAATAAAGCTCAACTTGGCTTACTTTAGTAGCTTCCTTAACTTCTAGTGTAATAAGATCGCCATTAATTGCTAATAAAGTCCCCTCCAAATGATAATTTTGGTTAATTGGACTATTTAGTTTAAGCGCCACATAACTACCAACCGCTTGGCTTACTTCATTAAGGTCACGTAAAACACGTTCTGCTCCGGGTGAGCAAACTTCTAAGTAATAGTCATGCGCAATAAAATCGGCTTTATCAAGTTCAGTAGAAATTAGCTCGGAGATATCAGCACAGGTATCTAAGTCCATGCTGCCATCCGGATACATAATGGCGACTGACAGGATTTTTTGGCGCTGTTCTTGCCGCCAGACTAACTCATACAATTCAATTTGATGAGTGGCTAAAATTGGTTTTATCAAGCTTAAAATATTTTCCATATACCCTCTTTTGACATAAAGCAAGGAGTGGCATCACCACTCCTTTGTTTCAAGCACCTATATTTTAGCTTATTCAGCTTTAAAAATCAAGTAATGTTCTTAATTCTAATTAATTACTTCTTTAACCGGTGAATACGGATAATTCAAAGCACCCGCCACATTTTTATGTACTACGCGACCTGCATATATATTTAAACCAGCCGCTAAATGTTGATTAGTTAACACCGCTTGTTTAAGGCCTAAATTAGCAATTTGGAGACCTAGTGGTAAAGTGGCATTATTTAACGCGACCGTGGAAGTATGCGGTGTAGAACCAGGAATATTACCAACCCCGTAATGAATCACGCCATCAATGGTATAGATTGGATCATCATGATAAGTTAAATGGGTCGTTTCACAACAACCACCTTGGTCGACTGAAACATCAATGATTACACTGCCTGGTTGCATTTCTTTTAACATCCAACGTTTGATAATTTTGGGTGTAGCTGCGCCAGGAATTAAAACAGCTCCAATCACTAAATCGGCTAAGCGAAGTTGATCAACCACATTTGTTTCATTTAGATATAAGGTTTGGACTGCGTTAGAAAAGATTTGGTCAAGTTCGACTAACCGGGGAATATAGTTATCCATGATAGTAACTCGCGCCCCCATACCAATCGCAATTTTAGCAGCGTTATAACCAACCGTTCCACCACCAATGATTAAAACATGGCCTTTATTTACTCCCGGTACCCCTGATAATAAAATACCCCGACCACCGACTGTTTTTTCTAATAAGTTAGCCCCTTTTTGGACACATAAACGCCCAGCCACTTCACTCATGGGTTTTAATAAAGGTAATTGGCCTAATTGATCAGTCACAGTTTCATAAGCAACGGCACTAACCTGTTTTTCAATTAATGCTGCTGCCAATTCGGGATTAGCCGCTAAATGAAAATATGTAAAAATAATTAAATCTGTTCTGAAGTATTGGTATTCTTCAGGATGTGGTTCTTTCACTTTAATCATTAAATCTACTTGTTGCCAAACTTCCGCTGCGGTGCGACAAATAGTCACCCCAACGGCTTGATACATTTCATCAGGAAAACCACTTTCTTGTCCCGCTCCCGCTTCTAAATACACATTATGATTAGCCATACAGTAAGCTTGGGCACTGGCGGGAGTTAAACCTACCCGATATTCATGGATTTTAATTTCTTTAACGCAACCGATTTTCATCTTAACCTCCGCTAAATTCTAATATTATTCTATTTTACCATAACCAAACGCAAACTAACTACAATCTCAAAGTGATATTTTTATTTGAAATTTTTATCATGTTATAATAACTATGAGGTGAAAAATGGAAGTTATTAAAATTACCCCACGCGGCTATTGCAAAGGTGTGGTTAATGCCTTAGCTGTGGTAAAACAAGCGATGATTGATTATCCGGACCAACCAATTCATATTGTCGGGATGATTATCCATAATAAATTTGTGAAAGAAGCACTGAAACGTAAAAACGTGATTTCTCATGATACCAGTGAAATGAGTAAAGCTGAGATCATTGCGGGGATTACTACGGGTGTCGTTATTTTTAGTGCTCATGGTATTGCTTGGCAAGTGAAAGAGCAAGCTCAAAAACAAGGATTAATCGTCTTAGACGCCACTTGTCAAGACGTTTTACATACCCAAGATTTAATCAAAGAATATTTAGCTGCTGATTATACGATTTTATATATTGGCAAGCTGCACCACCCAGAAGCGGAAGCAACGTTAGCTTTAAGCCCGAAAATCAAGTTTATTAGTCAAATAGCTGATATTGAGGCGTTAACACTTGAGACTACTCGCATTATGGTCACCAATCA
Organism: uncultured Erysipelotrichaceae bacterium; assembly: GCA_964489695.1. Lineage (GTDB taxonomy): Bacteria > Bacillota_I > Bacilli_A > Erysipelotrichales > Erysipelotrichaceae > CAYUXU01. The sequence continues at coordinate 102,796 of CAZAZP010000001.1, forward strand.
AACAACGATGAGTAGTTATGATATTGCGGCGTATTTTACAAAAATAAAAGACCGCTTCCCAACTGCATTATTCTTAAAAGAAATTTGTAGTGCCACCAGAATTCGCCAAGAAGCCGTCATGGATACCCAAAAGTATGATTTAGTCTATGTGGTTGGTGATAAGCTTTCAAATAATTCTAATAACTTAAATCGAATTGCGGAAGCGAGTGGTTGTCCTGCCCTACTAGTCGAAAGTGCGCGCGATTTAAACAGCGCTGATTTTAAAGCTGCGCAAGTCATCGGTGTCACTTCCGGTGCCTCAACTCCCGCCTATTTAACTAATCAAGTAATTGCCTACTTAAAAACCCAAGATCCAATTTATCTTGAAATTGATTATGATAAAATCTTATAAAAGCGCTTGTTGCTTTTGAATCAACGCAAGTTGCTTTTGATGCTTTATTAATCCATGTTTAGCGTATAGATCGGTGTAATGCTGCGCTTGCTTGGCTAAATACGCTTGAAAAACCGCGGAGTTAGATTTTCTTAATTTTGGTCCAAAGACTAAATCTAGTTCGTTGTAGATTAAAGCGCTTTGTGGTTGGGGTGAAAACGCTAAACTATGATAGTAGTGACGCTCATCAACTAAATCTTCTGCAATAATTGGATATTGCAACTCATTGAGCCATTTACGAAACTCATATAAATTTCCTTTTGTTTCGACGATAATTAATTGGCTAGCTTGATATTTAGCTGGTTCTGCTTTTAAAATAGCTAGCATAGTATTAATACCCATGCCAGCTAAAATAATAACATCTACCAAAAAAGGTAACGCAGTTAACCCATCGCTTTTTAAACAAGTGATATAATCAGTCAATTTGGCTTGCGCAATATTCAGTTCGGCTCGTTTTAATGGGCCATTTTTATTATCAATTGCATACACGTGCCGAGCTAATTGTTGTTGGACTAAAGCAATGGCTAAATAGCCATGATCAGTGCCAATATCAGCGACGATTGAATTAGGACTGACCCATTTAGTTAAGGCCGCAAGCCGAGCTGGTAACATTAGTTTTTATCAACGAAATCTCGTAAACGTTTTGAGCGCGATGGATGCTTTAATTTCCGTAAAGCCTTCGCTTCAATTTGGCGAATTCGTTCCCGAGTGACGTTAAACTCTTTTCCAACTTCTTCTAAAGTCCGAGTTTTACCATCATATAAACCAAAACGTAACCGTAAGACTTTTTCTTCACGTTCAGTTAAACCTTCTAAGACTAGGTTGATTTCATCTTTCAATAATTGATTATTTGTATATTCATCGGGTGAAATAGCATCTTTATCTTCAATAAAGTCCCCTAAATGTGAATCATCTTCTTCACCAATGGGAGTTTCTAAAGAAACGGGATCTAGCGCAATTTTTTGAATTTCTCGAACTTTACTAGCGGTAATATCACCCATTTTTTCTGCAATTTCTTCCGCCGTTGGTTCGCGACCTAATTCTTGGACTAATTGGCGTTGGTGACGAGTAAGTTTATTAATTGTTTCTACCATATGGACCGGTACCCGAATGGTCCGAGCTTGATCCGCGATAGCTCGAGTAATTGCTTGACGAATCCACCAAGTAGCATAAGTTGAGAATTTAAAGCCTTTGGTGTAGTCAAATTTCTCTACAGCTTTAATTAAGCCCATATTTCCTTCTTGAATCAAATCTAAAAATAGCATGCCACGACCCACATATTTTTTAGCGATAGAAACAACTAAACGTAAATTGGCAGAAATTAAAGCAGCGCGAGCTTGTTCATCGCCAGCTTCGATTCTTTTCGCAATTTCAACTTCTTCTTTTGCGGTAAGTAAATCGACTCGTCCAATTTCTTTTAAATACATTTTAACTGGGTCATTGGTTTTCGAGGGTGATAGTTCCGCAAATGAGGCCTCTAATAATGATAAAGCTTTCGCTTCCACTTCAGCGTCAGTTAATTCTTCTTCATCTTCATCGTCGCCATCATAAAGCTCATTTTCATCATCAATTAAACTTTCATCGATAATCTCAATTTCTTCGTTGTTCAGCCATTCGAATAACGACTCTAATTGTTCATCATCAAAATCTAAGTGCTTAACGGCTTCTAAAACATCTTTTTGATATAATTCTTCGTGATTTTTATGCTTTTCAACTAATTCTTTTTTAATTTCTTCAAGTGATTTAATCGTTTTCATATATCTTCCCCCTTTATAATCTGGTTTTTTTGTTGGTTTAATGCTTGAATTTTTGCCATCACAGTTTGCGCTGAACTAACATCAGCGACTAGCTGTTTTTTCAAATGTGCAATCTGCTGATCTAGCATTTGAATTTTAATCCGATTAATGGCCTCAAAGAGCATAGCTTTATTATAAACCTTCGGTAGTGTTTCTAGTTCACTGATGATTAAGAGTAATTCTTTACTAGTGTCATTATCTAAATCACTCAGTAAATCAGCTAACTCAAGTCTATCATACTTTAAATAGTATTCTCCGATTAATAATACCAGATTTGAAGCCTCAGGATGGATTAAGTGGCCTAAATGAGCTTGAAAAAGCAGATAAGCTTCTTTAGCTAATAATAATTGATTAATAATTTCAAACTCGGTGCGAAATTCTTTCGCTAAACGGCTTGAAGTTATTTGGGTAACCTGATTTGCTGGCGTCTTTAGCTTGGTGACGGTCTTTTTAGCCAATAAATCAGCCAACGCTGACTCTTTAAAACCAGTCACACGCGCCAAATCAGCTAAGTAGTGGGCTTGATCAAAGCTAGAAGATTCTTTTTTAATAGCTTCAATCAGCACTTGAACGTAACTCTTTTTACTTTCATAATTGGCTAAATCATATTTATCTAAATAATATTCCATTAAAAACTCAATCCAGGTTTTTGTGAGACGTAAAGTTTCATTGAATTTTTCTACCCCGACTTGACTGAGATACTCATCGGCATCTAACGTTTTAAAACCATTAAAGACACTAACAGTTAGACCTTGAGCCAACAAAAGTTGACCAGTCTTAAAGGCCGCTAATTGGCCCGCTGAATCACCATCATAAGCAAGGATGACTTTAGCTCCCAGCCGTTTAAGTAAACGGGCTTGCTCATTAGTAAAGGCGGTCCCAAGTGTCGCAACGCAATTATAGACACCAGCTTCATCAAAAGCAATCACATCCAAAACACCTTCCACTAGATAGACGGTTTGCGTTTGACGGATTGTAGTTTTCGCTAACGGATAGTTATACAAAAGTTGACCCTTTTTAAAAATTGCAGTTTCCGCGGTATTTAAATACTTGGGTTGTTGGCCTTCAATGGTTACCCGGCCACTAAAACCAACCGGTTGATTATGTTCATTATAGATGGGAAAAACAATCCGATTACTAAAAATATCATAATCTTGATTGGCAGTTAAGTTTAATAAATTAACCGCAATTAATTCTGATTGACTAAAGCCCTTTTTTAACAAAAATTTACTTAATTCATGTTGGGGATCAAAGCCAACATTAAACTTTTTTAGTGCACGCTTCGATATATTGCGGTTTAATAAATAAGCTTGGATACTTTGGTGGGCTGGTTGATTTAATTGATAAGTCGTAAATTCAATCGCTGCGGTCAAAACTTCAAATAAGCGGAGCGTTTCTGCTGAATAATCTTTTTCATAAGTATATTGAGAAATATCTAACGGAATACCGACATGATCAGCTACTACTTTAACTGCTTCGGGAAAAGATATTTGTTGGTAAGCTTGTAAAAAAGTAAATACATTCCCACCAGCCCCACAAACAAAACATTTATAAATTTGCTTATCACTAGAAATCATTAATGAAGGATTGGTGTCATTATGAAAAGGACATAAGGCTGAATAATTGCGTCCGGCTTTATGTAAAGTTAAGTGTTGACCTATTATTTCAACAATATTAGCCGCTTGACGAATCTTGACAATATCTGCTTCTGCAATTCGCATCCACTCACCTCAAAACTTTATTTGTTGACTAATATATTCCTTTAATTCACTAATCGCTAAGCGTTTTTGGTCCATAGAATCCCGCATTCGCACCGTAACACACTTATCTTCTAAACTTTCAAAATCTACTGTAATACAAAATGGTGTCCCAATCGCATCTTGGCGACGGTAACGTTTACCAATACTACCGCTTTCATCAAATTCACACGCAAATTCCTGTTTTAACGTTTCATGAATCTCTTTAGCTAAGGGACTTAATTTTTTTGTTAAGGGTAAAATACTCGCTTTAATTGGGGCTAAAGCAGGATGTAAGCCTAAAACAATTCTCGTATCATCCGTTAACTGTTCTTCCCGATAACTATCGACTAAAAACATCAAAAACAAGCGTTCGACCCCGACTGATGGTTCAATTACGTAAGGAACATACTTCTCATTGGTTTCAGGATCAAGATATTCTAAGCTAGTTTTAGCAAAAGTTTGGTGTTGGGTTAAATCATAGTCAGTGCGATCCGCAATCCCCCATACTTCGCCCCAACCAAATGGAAATTCGTATTCAATATCACTGGTACCAACCGAGTAAAATGATAATTCATGTGGTTCATGTTCCCTTAAACGCAAATTGGTGGGCTGTACACCCAGTTTAATTAGCCAATTAAAACTATAATCCCGCCAGAATTCATACCATGTTAAATCTGTACCTGGCCGACAGAAGAATTGTAATTCCATTTGTTCAAATTCGCGCACGCGGAAGATAAAATTACCTGGTGTAATTTCATTACGGAAACTTTTACCGATTTGGCCAATCCCAAAGGGAATTTTTTTCCGACTAGTTCGTAAAATATTTTTAAAATTCACGAAAATACCTTGGGCTGTTTCCGGCCGTAAATAGATAGTATTAACCGCATCTTCAACTACGCCTTGAAAGGTTTTAAACATCAAGTTAAACTGTCTGATTGGGGTAAAATCATGTTTACCACACACCGGGCAACTAACTTCATGCTCCTTTAAATAAGCATCCATTTCTGCTAATGATAAAGTTGTTGGATTAACTGTTCCCTTAGAAGTTTGTTCAATTAATTGATCTGCACGAAATCGTGATTGGCAATGTTTACAATCAACCATCGGATCATTAAAGGTTTGTAAGTGTCCACTCGCCTTCCAAACTTGCGGGTTCATTAAAATCGCACTGTCTAAACCGACATTATCTTGGGCTAAAATGAATTTTTGCCACCAAGCTTTTTTAATATTATTCTTTAGCTCAACGCCTAAGGGCCCAAAATCCCAAGTATTAGCTAAACCACCATAAATCTCTGAACCTTGAAAGACAAAACCCGTATTTTTAGCATGAGCTACAATTTTATCTAATGAAACTTTCTCCAAATTAATCCTCTCCTTAACAATCTCTCTTATTATATACTAAAAACGCTTTGAATAAACTTAAATGCCGTAAACTTCAATCCACTATAAGTCGTTAATAAATCAATTAATAACCGTAAAACAGTTTGATCATAGGGACTGTAGTCTTTTAAAATAACTAATTGACTAAAGTCAGCTTTATTGACTAACCTAAATTGGCGTAAAATATCGTGGGCGTATAACGGAGTATTTTGGTAGTGCTTCTGACAAACAAAACCACCTTGCTGAATATCAATACTAACAATTCTCGGTGACTGACAAACAACACAGCCATCGACCATAGCACTTAGTCCCAGTTCGCGGATAATTTCTACTAAAAATAAGCTGATCACTAATAATTTATCTTCATATTTGAGTAAAGCCTGTAAATAGTTGTTTAAAAGTTGACTAATATTAGGCCACGGGACCTCTTGCGCTAATATTTCCGCGACTAGTTCTCCCATACTCATGGCGAGCATCAGCAGATCATAATCTTGGTATAAATCAGCGATGATTTTAGCATGACTAGCTGTAATCAACAGCGGAATTTTGTTTAAGCGTGCTTCATAACTAAATTGGCTTTGCGCCATTAATTGACAACCGTAACTATTTTTACTACCCGCTTTTCGGATGCCACGGGCATACAGCGACATTAATTGATCATCAGCGGTCAAAATTTGGATAATACAATCATTTTCTCGATAATCAATCCGTTTTAGTACTAAACCAGAGATTACTTCCATTTTATTTTCAGTCCAGTGAGCTCAGTTGGGCGAGTTTTGCTTCTTTATTCCGCCAGTTTTTTTCAACTCGCACAAATAATTCTAGAAAGATTGTAGTATTTAAGCGATGTTCTAATTCATATCGGGCTTTTTGGCCAATTTGTTTAATTAATTGACCATGTTTACCAATAATAATCCCCTTTTGTGATTCTCTTTCCACAATGATTAAAGCATTGATAATTAATGTTTGACGCTTCTTACTGATAGATTCAATAATTACCGCAATTGAATGAGGTACTTCTTCTTGCGTTAAATTTATAATCTTTTCCCGAATAATTTCAGCAATAATAAACTTTTCTGGGTAATCATTAACTTGTTCAGCGGGATAATATTGAATATCATCAGTTAGATAAGGTTTGGTTTCTTCTAGTAATAAGTTAAGATTATCTTTAATTAAGGCCGAAATTGGAATAATACTGGTAAAATTATATAATTGATTAAAATGGTCGATTAAAGGTAGTAGTGCTTCTTTCTCCATTAAATCTGTTTTATTTAACAGTAGAAAAACTGGAATATTTATGCCTTTTAGTTGTTCAATAATATACTCTTCACCTTTACCAAATGGGACGGAGGCATCGACTAAATAATAGATAATATCCGCTCCTTTTAAAGCTGATAAAGCAGCTTTGTTCATTTTTTGACCTAAGACATGTTGCGGTTTATGTAGGCCTGGGGTGTCCAACAAAATCAACTGATAATCCGTTCCAGTGATAATACCCCGAATAATATTCCGCGTAGTTTGAGGTTTATCAGCGGTAATCGCTATTTTACTCCCGATTAAGCTATTTAATAAAGTACTTTTGCCTGCATTGGGTCGACCAATAATGCCAACAAAGCCGGATTTAAAACTCATTTTAGATCCTCAGCTGAAAAACTAGCTGGTAAGAGTTCGCTGATATTAGTTACGCGGGTTTCAGTTTGGTTACTTAAAATAATTGGTGTTTCTGGTAATAGCAACTCACCTAAAACTTGTCGGCAAATCCCACAAGGATAACCTAAGCGTTTACCATTACTAACAATCGCAATAGCTTCAATATCAGCTTGGCGATAGCCATAAGAATAAGCAGCAAAAATCGCACTTCTTTCACCACAATTTGTTGCACCATAACTAGCATTTTCAACATTTGCACCTAAAAAATAACGACCATCTCGCAATAACACGCAGGCTCCAACATAATAATTGGAATAAGGCGCATAGGCATTTTCCATGGCTTTAAAAGCCAGTTTAATTAATTCACTGTATTCCATGTTGCTCTCCTTAAAATAAATGATTAACCAGTAAGATTAAACCAATAACTAAAGCACCAAGGGCTCCCCATAATACTGCACCAGCTGCGATATCCTTAATCACGGCGACACTAGGATTACTATTAGTATCGATGGTATCAGCTAAATGTTCAATGGCACTATTTATTAACTCTAAAGCAATTAAAAAGGTTGAAACAATTAAAATAATGACTATTTTTAACCAATCAAAGCGTAAATACCACGCACCTAATAATGTAATCAACGCTAAAGATAAAAGGATTTTTAAACTAGTTTCAGCCAAAGCTAGTCTTAAACCAGAAATGGCGGGTAGAAACTTCCGCCTCATCGCGGTAAAATATCCTTTAAAATCTCATCTTGTAAATGAAACATCTTTGTTTCATCCGCCAAATTGGTATGATCATAACCTAAAAGATGTAATAAGCCATGTAAAAAAAGAAAACCAACTTCTCGGGCTTGACTATGACCATAATCTTTAGCTTGTTTATCAACAGCCGCGATGTTAATAAAGATATCACCGAGAATATTAGTTTCATATTCAGTTTGCTCAGCTTCTTGCAATGCAAAACTAATGACATCAGTCGCTTGATCTAAATTACGATATTGTTGATTTATCTGTTTAATCTCGCTTGGAGTCACGAAAATAACAGCGCATTCATAACTATCACTTAATGGAATAAATGGCTTAGCTGCTTCAATAATCGCTTCAAACAGCGATAAATAGTTCTCCCAGTCTGGTTGATCAGTCTGATTAACTAAAGTTAAATCCATGCTTAGCTCCCTCTAGATAGATTATAACACTATTTTGCTATTCAGCTGCACTCTCATAGGCGTCAATAATTTTTTGGACTAGTGGATGCCGGACTACATCTTTACTACTTAATTCGACTAAAGCAATTTCTGGGATATGTTTTAAAAGCAAAGCTGTACTAGCTAAACCAGAAGTAGTTTTTTGCGGTAAATCAATTTGCGTAATATCGCCATTAATAAATAGTTTAGAATTATAACCAATCCGAGTTAAGGCCATTTTGATTTGAGTTTTAGTAGCATTTTGGGCTTCATCTAAAATAATAAAACAATCTGATAAAGTCCGGCCCCGCATATAAGCTAATGGCGCAATTTCAATCGTCTTTTTCTCTAAGAAGCGCTCAACTTGTTCTACCCCAAACATTTCATTTAAAGCGTCATATAAAGGTTGTAAATATGGGTCAACTTTCTCTTTTAAATCACCCGGTAAAAAACCGAGATTTTCGCCAGCTTCCACCGCTGGTCGCGTTAAGATAATCCGTTTGATTTCGCCCTTTTTTAATAAACTACTAGCATAAGCAACTGCTAAATAGGTTTTACCGGTACCAGCTGGGCCAATTGCGAAAGTAATCGCATGACTTTTAAGGGCATCAACTAAGATCTTTTGGCCTAACGTCTTTGGTGTAATCAGTTTCCCTTCAAAGGTTTTACCTAAGGGATTAGTTTTAAATTCTTTATAACGATGTTGGTCATTGGTTTTCGCTAAATGACTAATATAGACAATATCTTGTTCAGTAATATTTCTTTTTAACGTAATTTCATCGACCAACGTATCTAACACTGAAATAATTGGTTTGTTTTTTTGATAGTTAGTAATTAAAATTTGGTGATCACTGAGGGATAATTCGACCAAGAAAATCTTTTCTAATAACTTGAAAAAGCTATCATTTGGTCCACAGAGTGTTTTAATCTCTTCCATATTTAACATTGAGATATCGTAAAATTTATTCATTTATCCTCCAAATGAAAAAAGAAATTGAATACAATTTCTTTCCGTGCTTATCTTTTTTTGCGATTAGCTTTTCTGGCAGCTTCAGATTTCATTTTTTTTCTGACGCCGGGTTTGACATAGTATTCGCGTTTGCGAGCTTCAGCAAGGGTACCGTTGCGAGATACTTGACGTTTAAAGCGCCGTAACGCTTCATCTAACGCTTCGTTATCTTTTACTACCACTTTCGACATATACACCCTCCCTTCTGAGCAAGCACACAAATTATAACGAATCCCAGCGGAAAATGCAACTTTATTAAGGAAAATTTGCACTATCAGTGTATGATAATAATTAAATAGTACTTCTAGCAAGGAACCAACCAATGAAGAGCCAAAGTAACCTAGTAAAAATACATGAATATTTAAGCCAACAGCTACCACCTGCTGCTATCTGCGCTGATTTAACTGCTGGGAATGGCCATGATACCTTGTTTTTAGCTAAGCATTTTAAACACGTTTATAGTGTTGATATCCAACCGACAGCGCTAGCTCAAACTAAAAAAATTACCCAGCATTTAAAAAATATCACTTATATTTTAGCTGATCATCAGTT
>CAZAZP010000002.1:0-1576 GCA_964489695.1 uncultured Erysipelotrichaceae bacterium
CCTAATCCGACGGGTCCAAATGTTGAGTTAATTAAAACAGTCATGCCTAATTTAATTAATCATAGTACAAATTTTAGTTTAAAACAGTTAGCGCTTAATCAAGTAGAAGTAGTCATAATTGGTAATGGCGATCAGGTTGTAGAACAATATCCCCAAGCTTTAAGTGAAATTATGTCGGGTCAGAAAGTCTTTTTAAAAACCAACCAAGCTGAAGTTAGTATGCCAAATATGCAAGGTTGGAGTCGGAAAGACGTGACAGCTTTTTGGGCCTTAACCCAATATGCGGTTACGATGGATGGCTTGGGTTGGGTCGTTAATCAGAATATTCCACCTGATACAATTATTTTAGCGAATACTGAGATAACCGTGCGCTTTGCTGAGTGAGGATCTACTACCTATGTTATATTTATTCATTAGTTTTATCTTAGCCGTGATATCGTATCCTATTTTTATCCGCTATATGCAAAAAACTCATTACCATCAAGTAATCAGTGAGTATTCTTTAGCTGAGTTTAAAGCTAAAAGTAAAACTCCGACTTTAGGTGGTTTAATTTTTATCTTAGCTACTTTTGGTAGCTTACTAATTTTAAATTACCGACAATTAGCCGAGCCAAAATTAGCCGCGGTATTATTAGTGTTTTTTGGTTATGGGATCTTGGGTTTGATTGATGATAGTTTAATCCTATTAAGACAAAGCAATATTGGTTTAAAAGCTGGGCGGAAATTTATCGCTAATTTAGTCTTAGGTGTAGTTTTTTATCTAATTTATCAAAGCCAAAGTTCCACAATTTTAACTTTACCTTTTGGCTTAGCTCAACTTGACTTAAAATATTTTTATAGTGTTTTAGCAGTATTAATGTTAGTTTCTGCTAGTAATGCGGTTAACTTAACTGATGGGATGGATGGCTTAGCTGGTGGGACGGTTTTAATCGCCTTAATACCGTTTGCATTAGTAGCTTATTTACTCCAAGAAACGGCTATCTTTAATTTCATTTTAGCTTTAAGTGGTAGCTTAATTGGTTATTTAATATTTAACTTTAAACCCGCTAAAGTTATTATGGGTGATGTGGGATCTTTAGCTTTAGGTGCTAGTTTAGCTGCGGTCGCTTTAGTTTTAAAACAAGAATTATTACTAATTTTAACGGGTGGTATTTTTGTTTTAGAAACGTTGTCGGTTATTTTGCAAATTGGTTCGGTGAAGTTACGGGGGAAAAGAATTTTTCCGTTTACTCCGATTCATTATTCTTTTAAAATTTGGGGTTATCAAGAACGAGCCATTGTTTTAGGCTTTTGGTTAGTTGGTTTATTTTTAGCGTTAATCAGCTGTGGGGTGGTCTTAGGATGAAAACAGCCTTAGTTATTGGGTATGCTCGTAGTGGAAAAAGTGTGAGTTATCTTTTAAAACAAGTTGGCTATCAAGTTACGATTACTGAACGTGAAACAATTAGTGAAAAAGCTAGTTTACTCCAACAAGGTTTTGAAGTAATTGATGGTGGCCATCCAGCTAGCTTATTAACTCGTCACTGGGATGTAGTAGTTAAAAATCCAGGTATTCGTTATCAAGAACCATTTATTA
>CAZAZP010000002.1:1676-7410 GCA_964489695.1 uncultured Erysipelotrichaceae bacterium
GCTTTAAACGCTTTTAATCAACCAGTAATCTTACTAGCGGGTGGATATGATAAAAAAACTGGTTTTGATTTATTGAAAAACTATGTAAGTAAAATTAAAATCATGATTGCTTATGGTGAAACCAAAGAGCAATTTAAAGCTTTATACCCAGCAGCACACTTAGTAAATAATTTGGCTGAAGCGACTGCTTTAGCGCAACAATTAGCCCTAGCTGGTGATGTTGTTTTATTTTCACCGGGTTGTGCTAGTTTTGATCAATTTCAAAATTTTGAAGAACGGGGCGATTATTTTAAAACTTTAGTCGCAAATTTAGCTCAAAAATAGTTTTCTTGCGAGAAAATTCTAATTATCCTTTATAATAGATTTAAAGGGGTGCAAGTTAATGAGTTACTCAGTTTATGCTGATCGCCGAGTTCAGGTGGCGATTTATTTAAAAATCCAACAATTACAACGGTTAGAATCGATTCCGTTTACTTTAAAGAATTTATTAGATTATTTAACGCTGCAATGTTGGCAAAAACAATTACCAGTTTCTTTAAATCAAGCGGTAGCGGATATTTTGGCGATTACTGCCAGTGAACTAACTGACTTTTTAACTTATCAAGCCATTATTCAAGCGGAAAAAACACCATTAAGTGATTTGATTGAGCATTTAGTTCATGACTGAGCGCTTAATTGAGCAGATTTTAAAGGCTAATCAAGTTTCTTTAGCCCGCCAACAACAAATCTTTAATCCTTGGGAACTAGAAGAAGTTCCTTTGTTTTATGCATTACAACATGTTTCAAAACGAATTAAACAAGCGATTAGTAACCAAGAGCGAATTGTAATTGTTGGTGATTATGATGCGGATGGAATCTGTAGTACCGCAATTTTAGTTGACACTTTTCAGCGCTTAAATTATCCGGTTACGTATTATATTCCTAATCGTTTAACTGATGGTTATGGTTTATCAACCGCGTTAGTCGAAAGAATTGCAGAAAAAGGCTATGAATTAATTATTACGGTTGATAATGGGGTGACGGCACAAGCGGCGATTAGTACAGCTGAAAGCTTAGGTCTCAGTGTTATTGTGACTGATCATCATAGTTTTCAAACTTTCCCTAGTGAGTTTTTACTTCATCCCAGTCAATTCCCACCACGTTATCAGGGCTTAGCTGGTGCTGGCGTGGTTTTACAGTTAGCCCGTGTCTTATTAAAACCAGCCATTATCCCAGCCCACTTCATATTAGCTATGGTCGCCACGATTGGCGATGTCATGGAAGTATTTGAAGAAAATCGCGTGATTATTCAAACAGGCTTAAAGTTTTTCAATACAATTGGTTATCCTGCTTTAGAGCAACTTTTAACCAGCAAAATGCCAATTACCGAAGAAGATGTTGCTTTCCAGATTGTTCCACGTCTAAATACTATTGGGCGATTAGCGGATTATGCGGAAGCTTATCACTTAGTGGATTATTTATTAACAAGTGATTTAACTAAAGTTAAGTTAATGGCAAAAAAGATTGAACGATTAAATGATTTACGGAAGCAGTTGACAGAAACCGGCTTAGAAATTGCACAACATATCACCGCCTATGGGGCTTTTTATGTGATTAGTGATCCTAACATTCATGAAGGTGTAGCAGGAATTATTGCGGGTAAACTAGTTGAACAATACCGTGCTCCCGTCTTGGTGCTTGCGCAGAACGCCCAAGGTTATAAAGGGAGTGGACGTAGTCTGGCTGGTTTTAACTTATATGAATTTTTATTACCTCATCAAGACTTATTTACTGCTTTTGGTGGCCATGCCCTAGCTTGTGGTTTTAGCCTTTTACCGGATAAATATCCGTTATTGCTAAAAGTATTAGCTGAAACTACACCAATGGTGATTAATCAGACCGAATTAATTGCTCCTTATGAGCTAGCAAGTAGTGAGATTTCTGTTCATTTGGTCCAAAGTTTAGCTAGTCTACGACCTTTTGGTCCTGGTTTATTAGCCCCGACATTTGCTATTAATCGTTTTTCTTATGATGAAGTAGTGTTAATAAAAAATGAACATCTAAAGCTAATTAACCATGCTGAACAAATTGAGGCGCTTTATTTTTATGGCCAAAAAGCTTATTCAGCTAGTTTAGCGCATCGGGTGGCCCAGCTAGTCGGCAACCTCGCGCTAAATGAGTTTAAAGGACAAAGGAAAGTTAATATCATTATTCGCTCAATTGATTTTTTTAAGTGATATGCGTATAATTAAATAGTTATAAGGAGGCCATCATGGACTTAAAAGATTATATAGCTAGTATTGAAGATTTTCCCCAACCTGGAGTCTTATTTCGTGATATTACGCCCTTAATGGGTAATGGAGTGGCTTTTAAAGCTGCTTGTGATCAAATCTTAGAATTTGCGAAACAAGTCGGGACGGAAGTAATTGTTGGTCCAGAATCCCGGGGCTTTATTTTTGGTTGTCCAGTGGCTTACGCTTTAAATGTCGGTTTTGTTCCAGTCCGCAAGCCAGGAAAGCTACCGCGGGAGACAGCCAGCTTTCAATACAGCCTGGAATATGGAGTGAATGAACTACATATTCACCAAGATGGCATTACTAAAGGACAACGAGTGTTAATCGTTGATGACTTACTGGCAACCGGTGGAACAGTTGATGCCACGATTAAACTGGTTGAGCAGTTAGGCGGAATCGTCGTAGGTTGTGCGTTCTTAATTGAATTAGCTGACCTAAAGGGACGAGAAGTGCTAAAAGATCGTGAGGTCTTTACTGTATTAACGTATTAACCGGAGCTTGACTTCGGTTTTTTCTAACAGAAAGGTAAACTATGGCAGCGAAAATTGATTATACATACCAAGATTTAATCAATGAAGTTCAAAAGTATATTTCTCAACCGAGCGATTTAGCTTTGATTGAAAAAGCGTATTTTTATGCTGCTGAGAAACACCAAGGCCAATATCGCCGTAGTGGTGAGCCTTACTTAATGCATTTGGTTCAAGTTGGTTATATCTTAGCCTCCATGCGGGTTGGACCCCGAACGATTACAGCGGGACTCTTACATGATGTGATTGAAGACTGTCAAGTCAGTAAAGCTGAATTTCTTCAAGATTTTGATCAAGAAATTTATACTTTAGTGAGCGCTGTCACGAAAATTGGGAATATCGAATTTAAAGATGAAAAAGAATATCTAGCTGCTAATCATCGGAAAATTTTTATTGCGATGGCGAAAGATATTCGGGTAATTATTATTAAACTAGTGGACCGCTTACATAATATGCGGACCCTTGAATATATGCCAGCTGAGAAGCAACGAGCGATTTCAGCTGAGACACTGGATGTTTATGCACCAATTGCGCACCGCTTAGGGATTAGTTGGATTAAAAATGAATTAGAAGATTTAAGTTTCTATTATTTAGAGCGCGAACAATATTATGAAATTGCTCGTTTAGTTGAACAACGTCGCTCGGAACGCGATGCACATATTAATAAGATGATTAGCGATATTTCTACTATGTTAAAAGAACTTAAATTAGAATTTAGAATTTTTGGTCGCTCGAAACATTTATATAGTATTTATAAGAAAATGATTACCAAGGAAAAAGAGTTTGGTGAGATTTTAGACTTGTTGGCGATTCGGATTATTACTAAAACTGAGCTTAATTGTTATGAAATCTTAGGTTATATTCACCAAAAGTATCGCCCAATTCCTGGTCGATTAAAAGACTATATTGCCATGCCAAAAGTAAACATGTATCAATCACTCCATACTACCGTGGTCGGTGTTGGTGGGAATATTTTTGAGGTTCAAATCCGGACTGAATTAATGGATGCAGTGGCTGAAAAAGGGGTCGCCGCGCACTGGCGCTATAAAGAGGGCACGAAATATAATCCCAAGCAAGAACAAAAAGAAATTGAAGAACGCTTATCGTGGTTTAAAGACATTTCCAATTTAGATACCGATATTGAAAGTGAAAGCGCCCAAGAATTTATGGATGCTTTGCAAGTCGATTTATTTGATGCCAATGTTTATGTGATGTCTCCGAAAGGGCGAGTGATTGATTTACCTCAAGGTGCCACTCCAATTGATTTTGCTTATCGGATCCATACGGAGATTGGTCATAAAACTGTCGGTGCAATTGTTAATGGTAATTTAGTTCCGTTATCGACGGTGTTAAAAACTGGTGATGTCGTCGAACTAAAAACTAGTAAACAATCAACGGGGCCTAGTGAAGACTGGTTAAAACTAGTAAAAACATCCAATGCGCGAAATAAAATTCGCAGTTTTATCCAAAAGAAATTGGGTGAAAAACGAGAACCATTAATTGAGAAGGGCCAAGCTCTTTATCATGAAGAACTACATAAACGGGGTTATGATTTAGAATATTTAGCCGGGAAGAAGTTAGAACAGCTTTATGGTAGTTTTAATTTCCATAGTACCGCTGATTTTTACTATGCGATTGCGGTTAAGGCGATTAGTTTAAGTGCCATTATGGAAAAAATCTTTACGCGAAGCAACGCTCCAACTAGTTTGGATATGAGTAAGATTATTAGTAAAGCTGATCGCAAAGGTATTACCACCAAACACGGAATTAAGGTGGCTGGTATCGATTCGATGATGATTAGTTTAGCTGGTTGTTGTCAACCAGTCTATGGTGATGAAATTATGGGTTATATCACTAAAGGCCAAGGAGTTAAAGTTCACCGGAAAGATTGTATTAATATAATTTCAGAAAAGCAACGGCTGATTGATGTTTATTGGGATATGAAGCAAGAAAATTTAAAATATCCGACGACGTTACATTTAGAAGCCACCAATCGGAATAATTTATTATCCGATGTTGTTCAAGTTATTTCCGTTTTAAAGGCGAATATGACTTTTATTAATGCTCATGAAAGTGAAGATTTAATTAATGTTATTATTAAAATGACAGTTAATGTGAGTGACTTAACCCACTTACAAGCAATTATGAGTAATTTACGCAAAATTGAAAGTGTCTATCAAGTTGAACGGGCTTTTAACGGGATTGGCTAACATTGACAAATCACTAGAGCGTGATAAGATAAGATTAAATCCTTTGATCAAGCCAAGGAATTGGTAAATTTTTAGAGAGAGAACGATGGGTGGAAGTTCTTAATGCGCCAATTGCGGGACACTTGGAAGGAGCTGATTTGAAATTAGTAGAGTCAGCCGTTTACCAACGTTATCAGTTTAAGTGCATGTGAAACATGAATTAAGGTGGTACCACGCTCGCGCGTCCTTTAGCGGAGCTTTTTTTATTTTAGGAGGAGAAAATGCAAGTTCAAAAAGTAAAAGGTACGAAAGATTTATATGGCCAAGAGATGCTGGACTGGCAATATGTGGAAGAGTTATTGCGTTCAGTAGCGGAGCTTTATAACTATACTGAAATGCGTACACCAATTTTTGAAAAAACTGAATTGTTTAAACGCGAACAAGACAGTTCTGATGTGGTCAATAAAGAAATGTATACCTTTACTGATCAAGGTGGACGTTCGTTAACGTTAAGACCAGAGATTACCGCTGGTATTGTCCGCAGTGTCATTGAAAATAAACTCTATGCCAGTGAAGAGCTACCTTTAAAATACTATTATCTAGGTAGTAATTTCCGTAGTGAACGGCCCCAAAAAGGTCGTTATCGGATTTTTAATCAATTTGGGATTGAAACGATTGGCAGTAAAAACCCGATTTTAGATGCGGAAGGGGTAGCTTTAGCCTATACTGCTTTAGCTGTGTTAGG
>CAZAZP010000002.1:7510-74157 GCA_964489695.1 uncultured Erysipelotrichaceae bacterium
AGCTTATTTTACTGAGTTTCAAGCAGTCTTAAAGTTATTGGGGATTCCTTATACAGTTGATGATCGTCTCGTGCGGGGTCTAGACTATTATACAGAAGTAGTCTTTGAATTAATCAGTACTCACCCTGAGATGGGAGCGCAAGCTGCCTTAGTTGGTGGCGGTCGTTACGATCAATTAATCGCTGATTTAGGGGGCCCAGACTTAGAAAGCTTTGGGTTTGCTTTAGGACTAGAGCGGCTGTTATTAGCCTTAAACGCGGAAGAAATTGTGTTAGAAACTGATGAACCTTTAGATGTATATTTTATGCCATTGGCAGCTGAGTATCAAAAACAAGCTGTCGCCTTAGCTACGATTTGTCGGGCCGCTGGTTGGCGTTGCGACTTAGATTACTTTGCTCGTTCACTTAAAGCTCAATTTAAATCTGCCAGCCGGATGCAAGCCTCAATCGTCGCGATTTTAGGTGAAGATGAAATTCAAGCAAGTCAAGTTACGTTAAAACATTTAGCCAGCGGTGAACAAGTTACTGTTGCGATGAATGAAATTGTTGATCAAATTGAAGACTGGTTAGCTCATGACCACGCTGGTTGTGCGGTTGATCATCAGCACGAACATTAGGAGGAAAGATGTTAAGAACACATCAAAATGGCCATTTAACCAAAGAAAATCTAGGAGAAACGGTTACGGTTTTAGGCTGGGTTAGTAAAAGACGCAATTTCGGCGCGATTGTTTTTATTGACTTAAGAGACCGTTCAGGTTTAGTTCAATTAGTTTTTAATGAAGAACTAGCAGGAAAAATCAAAGAAGTTCGGAACGAATATATTTTAACTGCTAAAGGAAAGGTAGCTTTACGGGGTACCCCTAATCCAAAATTACCAACTGGTGAGATTGAAATTATTGTTGAAGAGGTCTTCATTATTAACTCTGCTGAAACGACACCCTTGATTATTGCGGATGACACAGATGCATTAGAAGATGTGCGGTTAAAATACCGTTATTTGGATTTAAGACGACCTGTGATGCAAGAAAAATTGCTTATACGTCATCGGATTACGCAAACTATTCGTCAATATTTAGATGAGTTAGAATATATTGAAGTTGAAACTCCAATTTTAACTAAATCCACCCCAGAAGGGGCCCGTGATTATTTAGTTCCGTCTAGAGTGCATGCTGGTGAATTTTATGCTTTACCACAATCACCACAACTTTTTAAGCAATTGTTAATGATAAGCGGGTTAGAAAAATACTACCAAATTGCGCGCTGTTTCCGTGATGAAGATTTACGTGCTGATCGCCAAATGGAATTTACTCAAGTAGATATTGAAACTGCCTTTTTATCACAAGCTGAAATTATTACGATGGTCGAAGGTTTATTAGCCAACGTCATGCGGGCGGTAAAAGGGATTGAAATCACAACACCGTTTTTAAAGTTAACTTATTTTGAAGCGCTTGATCAATATGGAAGCGATAAGCCAGACTTACGCTATGATTTAAAATTAATAGATGTAGCAGAAATTTTTCAAGCAAGTACCTTTAACGCTTTTCAAACGGTCTTAACCAGTCAAGGAGTAATTAAAGCGTTGGTAGTGCCCGGTTTAGCTGAGGCTTCACGCAAACAATTAGCGGATTACACCCAAATAATTACGCAAAATGGTGGAACTAATTTATTTGCGTTAAAATATCAAGCGTCAGTGTTAGGTGGTAGTTTAGCTAAACATTTAAGCGAAGCTGAAAGCCAACATTTAATAACTAGCTTGAAATTACAAGAAAATGATTTAGTTTTATTAAGCAGTGGCCTTTGGGAACCAACCGTTACAGCTTTAGGTGCCCTAAGGATTAATCTAGCCAAACAACTAGCTCTTTTTGATCCTGAAAGCTTTAACTTCCTTTGGGTAGTGGATTTTCCCTTATTTGAATATGATGAAGCTGATCAACGCCTATATGCCCGTCATCACCCCTTTACACGCCCGCAAAAACGCGATGAGCATTTACTAACAAGTAATCCATTAGCAGTTCGAGCTGATGCTTATGATGTCGTGTTAAACGGTTATGAACTGGGTGGTGGTTCACTTAGAATTTATGAAGCAGCCCTCCAAAAACAAATGTTTGCGTTATTAGGTTTTAGTGTCGACGAAGCACAAGCGCGCTTTGGTTACTTTTTAGATGCCTTTAAATATGGTACGCCACCGCATGGTGGTATCGCTTTAGGGCTAGATCGCATCGCAATGTTATTGACTGGTTCAGATTCTATTCGTGATGTAATTGCTTTTCCTAAAAACGCGAATGCGAAATGTCCATTAACGGATGCGCCCACCGTCGTTGACGAAAAACAATTACGTGAACTGCATTTAGCAATTTTAAAATAAATTATAAAATGATTTTATGGTATAATTAAGGTGCCCAAGAGGATTGTATATTTCCAACATATATAAATACTGGCACCCGAGCGTTGTTTTATGGTGTGAACGCCGTAAGGAATCCTAAAGTAAAACATAGGGAGCCAACCTGCCTAGACAGGGAATAGTGGCCTTTTGGGCTATTAATTAAATCATTGAGGAGGTTTATTATGAATTTTGTATGGTTTTTATTAGGGGTCGTAGTTGGTGGGATTGCTGCATTTTTTGCAACACGTTATTTCTTCCAGAAACAAATTAAAGAGAATCCACCAATTAATGAAAAAATGATTCGGGCTATGTTCTTACAAATGGGCCGGAAACCTTCAGAAACCCAGATTCGTCAAATAATGAAATCTCTTAATCAATAAACAAAAAAAATAACTGTTAATAACAGTTATTTTTTATATCTTCAACTTATTTTCATTGCCAGCGCGTAAACGAGCAAGATTGGCTTTATGTCGATAGATTACAATAATCGCGGCTAACCATAAGCAAAAGCTTAATAAGGGTCGACCTAAAGTAAAACTATAACTAGCCGCTACTACCGTTGAGACCATCGAAGCGACTGACATATATTTGGTTAACAAGATTAAAGTGACCCAAACAGCTAAAGGTAGCAGAAACAATGCGGGTGACTTTAAAATTATTGCACTAGTTAACAGAAAACCATAAGTGGTGGAAACAGCTTTTCCACCTTTAAATTGGGCAAATAACGGGTAACAGTGGCCAATGATGGCGCCAGTACCAGCTAAAAAAGCTCCGTTTAAATTAAAAGGAGCAACGAGCGCAACAACAATCGCAGCTTTCAACACGTCTAAAACTGAAACTGATATTCCCGCAGCTTTCCCTAGCACCCGTCCTGCATTAGTCCCACCTAAATTACCCGAACCATAGTTTCGGATATCGGTTTGATAAAAGACTTTACCAATAATTAATGCCCAGGGCAGTGAGCCAAATAAATAACCTAAGATTAAATATAAAATGTAAATTAATTGCATATGATCACCGTCTTCATTTTAGCATACTCAAGAAAAGAATAGGTAAATAATAATTAGTTAGTTTAATTATGTTATGACATTTAGTATAATTAAAAGGAAAGGGAGCTGAATATGTCCAATAAATTATATAGTGATGAAAGTATTTTAGTTTTAGAAGGCCTAGATGCAGTTCGTAAAAGGCCGGGGATGTATATCGGTTCAACAGATAGTCGGGGCTTACATCAATGTGTTTTTGAAATCCTGGATAATGCGATTGATGAAGCTTTAAATGGTTATGGTAAACAAATTGACATTGTTTTAGAAGCAACTGGCGCCATTAGTATTACTGATTATGGTCGGGGGATGCCAACCGGCAAGCATGTGACTGGTAAGACCACCTTAGAGGTTATTTTCACAATTCTGCATGCTGGTGGTAAATTCTCTAGTGCGGGCGGTTATAAGACGGCTGGGGGCTTACATGGCGTTGGAGCTGCTGTCGTTAATGCGTTGTCTTCCTGGTTAGAGGTGACGGTTCATTATCAAGGCCAGATCTTTCAGATGACCTTTGAACAAGGTGGTAAAAAAGTTAGTAAGATGAAAAATCTCGGGACAACAAATCGCACTGGTAGTCAGATTCGCTTTTTGCCTGATCCAACTATTTTTACTACAACTGAATTTAGTTACGATATTATTAAACAAAAAGCCAAAGAAAGTGCTTATCTTTTAAATGGAATTACGTTTAATGTGAGTGATGAAATTACGAAACAAAAAGAAAGCTTTTATTATGAGACAGGTTTAAAAGCCTATCTTTTAGACTTAGTTAGTAAACAACAACTAGTTAGTGAACCAGTAGTTTTTGAAGGAGAAAGTCAAGAAATAAAAGTCTTGTGTGCTTTTTGTTATACGACGGGTTATCAAGAACAAACTTTATCATATGTCAATTTAGTTAGAACGAAAGATGGCGGTACCCATGAGATTGGGCTAAAAACTGCTTTCACGAAAGTTATTAATGAATTTGCCCGTAAAAATAATATTTTAAAAGATAAAGATAAAAACTTTGAAGGCAGCGACATCAGGGAAGGTTTAAGTACGATTATAGCGTTAAGTATTCCGGAACAACTCTTACAATTTGAAGGCCAAACCAAAGCAAAGCTCGGCACACCAGAAGCAAAAAGTGTCGTCGAAAATGTGATTAGTGAAAAACTAACTTATTATTTAGAAGAAAACCGCCCTAGTGCCATTGAATTAATTAAAAAAATTCAACGGGCAGCTTTGGCCCGTGAAAGTGCGAAAAAAGCGCGGGAAGAGGCCCGAAATAATAAAAAGCGGAAGCTAAATGATCGTAATCTGGCTGGTAAGCTAGCAGCCGCGCAAGTCAAAAACCGCTTTAAAAGTGAATTATTTTTAGTGGAAGGAGATTCAGCTGGTGGTAGTGCTAAACAGGGCCGGGATAGTAAGTTTCAAGCGATTTTACCTTTAAGAGGTAAGGTCTTAAATACGGAACGCGCAAAAGTAGCTGATATCGAAAAAAATGAAGAATTAAATGCAATTATTGCGGCGATTGGAGCGGGAGTTGGTGATGACTTTAACTTAGCTGATAGCAACTATCAAAAAGTTATTATAATGACTGATGCGGACACGGATGGAGCACATATTCAAGTCTTATTACTAACCTTCTTTTACCGCTTTATGCGACCGTTAATTGAAGCGAAAATGATTTATGTGGCGCAGCCACCACTTTATAAAGTTACTAAGGGAAAACAAATTAAATATGTATATACTGAGGCAGAGTTAATGACTATTCGTCAAGAGTGGGGGAAAGTTGATCTCCAACGTTATAAAGGTCTTGGGGAAATGAATGCTAGTCAGTTATGGGAAACAACGATGGATCCAAAACAACGAGTTTTGATTCAAGTTACGGTGGATGACTTTGGCCATGCGGATAGTAAAGTATCCACTTTAATGGGCGATAATGCGGGTTTACGGCGCGAATGGATTGAAGATAATGTCGCATTTACGTTAGAAGATGATTTTTTAGGTGAATTAAATGACAATTGATAAAACTACCGAACAAATTATTGATGCTTCCTTCGAAGATCTAATTGGTGAACGCTTTAGTCGCTATTCAAAATATATTATTCAAGAACGGGCTTTACCTGATGCCCGTGACGGTTTAAAGCCCGTCCAACGGCGGATTTTATATGCGATGAGCCATGATGGGAATCATTTTGATAAACCATATCGTAAAAGTGCCAAGACCGTTGGTTTGGTGATTGGTAACTACCACCCTCATGGTGATAGTAGTGTTTATGATGCTTTAGTTCGTTTGTCTCAAGCTTGGAAAATGAATCACCCACTAATTGATATGCATGGGAATAACGGCTCAATTGACGATGATCCAGCGGCTGCGATGCGTTATACGGAAGCTCGGTTAGCTGAACTAGCAGAAGAGCTTTTAGTAGATTTAGATAAAGCTACGGTGGATTTAACTGCTAATTTTGATGATACCGAACTAGAGCCAGTAGTCTTACCAGCGTCTTTTCCCAATTTATTGATTAATGGCGCCACCGGCATCGCCGCAGGTTATGCGACTAATATTCCGCCACATAATATGGTTGAAATTATTGATGCGGTAATTTTTCGCTTACAACATCCTAACTGCTCGTTATCGGACTTAACTAGTTTAGTTAAAGGTCCAGATTTCCCCACTGGTGGTATCGTACAAGGCCAAGCTGGAATTGAAGAGGCGTTTACTACAGGCAAGGGCCGAATTGTGATTCGGGCTAAAACAGAAATTATTACTAGTAAGACCGCTACCTGGATTGTAGTTAGTGAATTACCTTATGAAGTTATTAAGGCTAATGTTGTTAAGAAAATCGAAGATATTCGAATTAATAAAGCAATTGATGGCATTATCGAAGTACGGGATGAATCAGACCGGAATGGTTTAAAATTAGTGATTGAATTAAAACCAGAAAGTGATCCTAATCAAGTTTTAACTTACCTGTTAAAAAATACTGACTTACAAGTTTATTATAATTACAATATGGTCGCGATTGTTGACCAACGGCCTGTTCAACTTGGTTTAGCTCAGTTAATTGATGCTTATTTAGTACATCGGGAAGAAGTTGTCTTAAAACGCAGTCGGTTCTTATTAAATAAGTTAAGTAATCGCAGTCATATCCTTGAAGGGTTAATGAAAGCCACTTCAATTATGGACGAGATCATTACTTTAATTCGGCGTTCTGCCAATAAAGAGGATGCGAAACAACGTTTGATTGATGCCTTTGATTTTAGTGAATTACAAGCTGAAGCGATTGTTAATTTACGCTTGTATCGCTTAACGACGACTGATATTGTGGCTTTAAAAGAAGAATATGCCACCTTGATGCTTGAGATTCGGGATTTACGGGCGATTGTGGAAGACAAAAGTATTTTACATAGCACGATTATTGCTGAACTTCGGGCTTTAAAACAAAAATTTGGGCGACCCCGACTAACGGAAATTACCCGGGAAATTGAAGAATTAGTGATTGATAAAACTAAGATCATTAGTAATGAGAAAATCATGCTGACAATCTCGCAAGCAGGTTATGTAAAAAATGTCTCACTGCGCTCATATTTAGCGAGCTTACCAGCTTTACCAAAAGTTCGTGAAGATGATCAATTATTGGGTTATGGAGAAGCCGATTCACATGATATGCTGTTGGCTATTACAAGTAATGGAGAATATAGTCAAATTCCACTTTATACTTTAGAAGAAGCGCGGTGGAAAGACATTGGTACCCACTTAAATAATTATGTTAAATTTGATAATTTTACCGAAGTCATCGCTAGTGGTGTGATTAATAATTTTGAACAAACAGCATGGTTGGTTTCAGTTACGAAATTAGGGATGATTAAACGCAGTCCACTAGCCCAATATGAGCTGATTCGAACTAGTAAATCGAGTTTAGCCATGAAACTAAAACCACAAGATGAAATTGTTGCGACTTACTTAGTTCAAGCTGATGATGAGATTTTAATTGCCACAAAACAAGGCTTTATGATTCGTTACCCAGTAACGGAAATTAACCCAACAGCACCGCGGGGGATGGGCGTTGTTGCTATTCGCCTAAGTGCCCATGATGAGATTGCAACGAGTACAGTTTTAAAAGCTAATCAAACAGATTTGATAATTATTAATCAAAAAGGTGGTGTAAAGCGTTTAAAGCTGACCGATATTATCCCAACTAATCGAGCGGTGAAAGGTGAACGGGTTTTCAAACCGATTAAGTCTAACCCAGTAGTGGTTAAAAATATCTTAGTTGGTGAAATTAATGATCAAATTTCATTTATAAATCAAGAAGAATTAGTTGAAATACGCTTTAAAGAAGTGCCACTGATGGCGAAAGATGCGACTTTCTCTAATCCGCTTGAACTAAGTACTGAATGGTATGTTTTACCAAAATTGTTTTAAGGAAAAAATATTTTTGTTTAAAAATCATCAACAAAAGAGAAATATTAATAATAAAATAAACTCTCAGTTCACACTTGAATTGAGAGTTTATTTTTAATGAAATGGAATATTTTCTTTTTAGCTTAGGCTAATTAAATGCTATGGCTTTACATGATTGGGTTTAGGCGATAAATCAATAAAAAAGTCAATGTAAGATTGACTTTAGATGTTTATTATTTAAATAAGGGAAATGATTAAAAATATAAATTGATTTATTAGTTATTGTTACTTGAAAAACTGTTTTCTAAAATTGGAATTACCTCATTGAGACTATGACAAACATAGTTGGCCTGAGCTTTTGTATCTTCGGCCATTGGTATCATGCTTTCAACTAAGATTCTGGGCATATTAGCAGTTTTAGCTGCTTGAATCCCAAACTTGGAATCTTCAATAACTAAGACATTTTCTGGTGCGACTTGGAAGTGGTTAGCTACTGTTAAAAACATTTCCGGATCAGGTTTACCATGCATGACATCATCCCGGGTCACCACAATTTCAAATAAATTATTATTTTTTAACATACTAACCATTTTATCGACGTGTTCACGATCACTGTTCGAAGCGATGCCCATCGGTATTTGACGATCCTTTAAATAAGCCATTAATTGGTATAAGCCAGCGGTGGAAACATCACCACCATTACTGCGCATTTCATCAATTCTTAAGATGAAAGTAGCCATCACTTCTTCGTTTAAAGCGATAAACTCAGGAAAGCTCGCGGCAGTTTGTTGTTCTTTGGCAGGGTCAGAACCAGTAATCGTCGCTAACATTTCTTCGCGCACCTCGATACCGTGTTTTTCGCCCACTTCATACCAAATATCCCAAACAATTCGTTCCGTATTTACAATGGTTCCATCTAAATCAAAAATCACTGCTTTTATCTTCATTTAATCACCAGCGCTATTATAACATAAATAACTATGAGAAAACAAATAGACAATAAAATGCAATATTTCTGAATTAGTATATAATAAAAGTAAGCAGAAAGAAGGTTAATCCATGGCAAATAACCGTTTAAAAATCCAACGTATTACTGTCTTGGCGATGCTAAGTGGAATTGTAATTTTATTAGCTGCCATTCCCCAATTTGGTTTTATTACTTTAGGACCATTATCTTTAACGATCTTACATATCCCAGTTATTATTGGCGGGGTAATTTACGGGGTCTTTGGTGGCGTTGTGATGGGAACGGTTTTTGGTGTCTCAAGTTGGGTTATTTCTCAAATTCGCGGTGGAGTATTAGATATCTTGTTTTTTAATCCTTTAATCTCAATTTTTCCGCGTATTGTTTTTGGTTTATTAGTTGGTAGTTTAAGTCAAGTCTTGCTCAAACCAACTTTAAAGAAAAACGTTTATTATTGGTATGTTACTTTGATTAGCTTTTTAACTAGTGTAACACACTCGTTTTTAGTTTTATTAATGATTTTTATTATTACCTTCGAAGGCCAACTAAATCTTGGAACTGTATTAACACAATTTTGGGGATTCTTTGCAGTTTATCTTGGTCAAGCGTTATTAGAAGCAGTTTTTGCCGCCTTTATCTTACAAGCTTTAGTTAGAATTTTAAAGGCGCGCTCAGCCTGATTTATGGTATAATTGGTCCGATTAAAGGAGTGTTAATGCTGAAAAAATTTCAACCGCAAATGTATATCCCCAACTATGCCGCTTTAAACCTTAGTCTTTTAAAACAGCAGGGGATTAAATTATTAATGGTTGATATTGATAATACCTTAGTGGCTCATCACCAACGACACCCCGATACGGCCGCAATAGAATTTCTTGATCAAATCAAGCAGGCTGGTTTCGAGGTAGTTTTAGTGTCCAATAATAATGCAGCGCGGGTTCAAGAATTTGTTAAAGAGTTAGCTGTCGCAGCTTACGCCCAAGCTAAAAAACCGCTAAAACAAGTTTATTTAAAAGTTATGCGTGATTATCACTTACAGCCAACTGAAATTGCTGCTGTAGGTGATCAATTATTAACGGATGTTTGGGGAGCTAATCGGGTGGGAGTGTTCGCAATCTTAACGACCCCACTTTTTAAACAAGATTTAATTTATACCAAATTCAATCGGTGGTTAGAAAACAAGGTGTTTCATTTACTAGCAAAAAAACAGCTCTTAAACAGACAGGAGTATTATGACAATTTGTAAAGGCTGTGGGATCTCCTTACAAACCAGTGATCCCCAAGCAGCTGGTTACGTGGGTGTGGCGGGAGGCGAGTATTGTCAACGTTGCTACCGCTTACGCCATTATGGCCAAGTCCAGGTGGTTCCCACTGACTTTAATTATCAAACCTTAGCTAATGCCTTAATGAGCCAACCAACTTTATTAGTTTGGGTGGTCGATATTTTAGATTTAGAAAGTAGTTTAATTAGCGGTATTAACCGGATTTTTAACTATCAACCGTTATTATTAGTTATTACAAAGCGTGATTTATTACCAACAGAGATTACTACTAGTAAACTTATCGCTTTTATAAAACAACGTTTAGCTGCAGCCGGAATAGTTATTACTGATTTGTTACTATTTGGCTTAAATCAACCGATTCAGCGCTTAACAGAGTTTATTGAAGCCTATCGAAACCAACAAGACGTTGCTTTTATCGGGCAGACTAATGCTGGTAAATCAACGTTAATTAATCGCTTAACCCAGGGCAATGAGTTAACTGTTGCCCGTTATCCTGGCACAACCCTAGAATTATTAAGTGTCGATTATCAGTCTTATCACTTATACGATAGCCCTGGTTTTAATCACCCTGGTAATTATTTATGGTATCTTAGTCCAGCCCAGATTAAACAAGCTGTTATTAATGCACCTTTGAAACCGCGCATCTATCAAGTTTATGAACCACAGCGTTTTCAGTTAGCTGATTTAGTGCGAATTGATTTTTCGCCCCAGACGCTTGGCAGTGTTGTCTTTTATTTCGCTGAAACTTTAAAAATTCAACGGGGGAAACTAATTAACCCAGCCAAAGTGAAACCTGAACAACAAGCTTGGAAGAAAACAACTTTTAATTTATTAACACCACCTTTTGATATTGTGATTAGCGGGTTAGGTTGGTTTAAAGTTGTTGGAGCAGTCTCGTCTTTAGCTATCTATACCCATCCCGCTGTCTTAGTTACGATTAGGAGGTCAATGATATAATGTTAACCAATCCACAAAAACGTTATTTAAAAGGTTTAGCCAATACTCAATCAGCTTGGTTTCAAATTGGAAAAGAGGGGATTAAACCAGCTCAATTAAATAGCATCTCGGATGCTTTATTGGCGCATGAATTAGTCAAAATTAAACTTTTAAAAAGTTGTGAGTTAGCTTTAAATGCGGCAGCAATTGAAGTTGCTCGTCAAACTCATAGTGAAATTGTCCAACTTATTGGTCGAACCATGATTTTATATCGCGCCAGTCCCGCGCGAAAAATTAGTTTACCTCGATGAAAAAGATTGGAATTTTAGGTGGTAGCTTTGATCCAGTCCACCAAGGGCATTTAGTGGTCGCGAAACAAGTTCGGCAACAATTAGGTTTAAATGAAATTTGGTTTATGCCAACTGCTCAAGCACCATTAAAAACCGATCATAGCGCTAGTTATGGTGATCGGGTTGCGATGCTTAAATTAGCGCTTAAGCCTTATCGTTATTTTAAGGTGTCGGAGTTAGAAGCAAAACTACCAGCTCCATCTTTTACTATTAACACGGTTAACGCATTACAAAAAAGTTATCCAGCCACTGAATTTTATTGGATTATCGGCGATGATCAGGTTGAACAACTAGCTGGTTGGCACCAAATTGAACTTTTATTAACTATGATTAAATTTGTGGTGGTCAATCGCTATCAAAGTTCTTTACCGAGTGAGTTTTTAACGGTCAGTATCCCAGCTCATCCTGCTTCCAGCACCACGATTCGCCATGGCGATTTTACTTACTTACCAGCGAGCGTTAATCAATATATTAATGAGCGTGTTTTGTATTATGAAACAATTATTCAAAACTATCTAAGTCCGACCCGCTATCAACATTCTTTAGCAGTTGCTGAGTTTGCGGGAAAATTAGCAGTTCGTTATGGTGTTAGTGTTGAGCGGGCACGCTTGGCTGCTTTATTACATGATGTCGCCAAAGAACTCGACCCAGCTGAATTGAAGCGTTATATGATCTATTATTGCCCAGCTAAACTGGACCAAAGTCCGAAAACTTGGCATAGCTATGTTGGAGCCGTGCTAGCCAAGCAAGAATTTAATATCCGTGATACCGCCATCTTACAAGCGATTAAACACCATACCGATGGTGCATCTAGTCAATTATTAAGTGAAATAATCTATTGTGCGGATAAAGTGGAATCTACCCGTCCTTATCCAGTTTCAAAGTTACAAGAGTTATGTTTAGCTGATATCAAAGCAGCTAAACAAATTATCCAAGCGTTAGCTTTCGCAAAAATTAAGGAGAATAGTGAGTGAATGAATTAAAAGATAAAATTAGTGAGGTCTTATTAGCTAAACAAGCCCATGATTTAGTCATCATCGACTTTCAAGGTCAAAGTAGTCTCTTAGATTATTTTTTAATCTGTTCAGCTGGTAATTTACGCCAAATGGAGGCATTAAGTGACGCCGTAGCTCAATACTGTCGTAAACAGAATATTCCGATTAAATCGATTCAAGGCCAAGCGGTTCAAGGTTGGATTTTAATTGACTTAAAAGATATTGTTATCCATATTTTTGATCAAGCTACGCGTGAGCTTTATCAATTAGAAAAGCTTTGGTCTACTATGAAAGTTGAGCGTTTCGATGTATCAGATACTCGCTGATTATTATGATGCTTTAGTTGCTGATCCAGTGGCGATTGCTTTATGGGTAGACTTTGTTCAAACGCATGGTTATTTACAAGATGTGTTAGAAGTGGCTTGTGGAACAGGTGAAATAAGTCTCAGCTTAGCGGAAGCGGGCTATGATGTTTTAGCGACGGATTTAAGCTTAGCCATGTTAGCAAGAGCCCAACAAAAATCTGGAGCGGAAAAAGTCACTTTTCAAGCAATGAATTTACTGAAATTTGAGCTAACCAAGTCATATCACAATATTATTTGTTTTTGTGATAGCTTAAACTATTTAACAGATTTAGCTGATTTAAAGACATTTTTTCAGGCCAGCTATCAAAGTTTACTACCAGCTGGCGTTTTAATGTTTGATATCCTCGCAATTGATCGCTTAGCCGAATTTCAAGATCCTTTTATTGAAGAAGGTCAAGTTTTAGCGACGGATTATCAATGGGTGATTTCCACGGATGAACAACAATTAGTGCATCAATTTACATTTTGGACCGCTGAAGGAGTAAAACAAGAAGTTCATGTCCAAACAATTTTCGCTCCCCTAGCTGTCAAAGCTTTATTAGAGGAACTAGGCTTTGAAGTAACGCTCTGGACAGATTTTATCAATCCTGGGATTCAAGCTGGTGAACGCTATTGTTTCGTAGCGAAAAAGAGGTAAGATGATT
The DNA here is from genome assembly GCA_964489695.1 of uncultured Erysipelotrichaceae bacterium. Lineage (GTDB taxonomy): Bacteria > Bacillota_I > Bacilli_A > Erysipelotrichales > Erysipelotrichaceae > CAYUXU01. The sequence goes on from CAZAZP010000002.1 coordinate 20,857, forward strand.
GGAATTATAACAGCGTTAGACCAAGAACAAGCAGCGGTTTTAACGAAACTTAATCAAGTAACCACCAAGAAGTTACAACAACTAACTTTTTATCAAGGATATTTGGCCCAAATTCCGGTAGTATTAGTTAAATCAGGAGTGGGTAAAGTATTAGCAAGTATTGTAACAACGATAATGCTAGAAAATTTCCCAATTAAGCTACTGGTCAATCTGGGTGTAGCTGGTGGTTTAACTGCTAATTTAAACATCGGTGATATTATCATTGGTGAGCGCGTGGCTCAAGCAGATTTTGATTTAAGGGTCTTTGGTTATCCCCAAAGCTTCAATGAACCGCGACTTAGCTACCAATTAGAACCTACAATCACTGCAGGTTTAAAAGCCAGTTTCGCCACAAATAAGCAAGTGATCTTTGGCGATTTAGTTAGTTCTGATCAATTCATTAGTCGAAAAGACCAAGTCATTCAACTGAAAAAAAATTTCCCCTCAGCGTTAGCTGCTGACATGGAAGCAGCAGCCATTGCCATGGCGGCGAAATTTTATCAGCTTGATTGTTTAATTATTCGGAGTATTAGCGATCTCGCAGGTAGCCCACAAAATGAAATAACTTTTAGCCAATTTGTTAGTTCAGCTAGTTTAAAAGCGGCTGATTTATTAGTTGAAATCAGTCAAGTTCTAGTTAATCTTCTCTAAAGATAACTACTTCTGGCCAAAGATTATTGTCAGCCAACCATTTTTTTAAATCATTTTGGTCATAAGGTGCCGCGCTTAACCATTCTAATTTGCTAGTAACACTAGCATTTTTATTAGCGACAGTAATACTAATAAACGCTGGGAAACCATTAATGGACCATTGTTTTTTAAGCATAGAACTACTAATCGAAGGATCAGGTAGTTTGATTACTTCCAAAGTAGGAAAGGGATTTTGTTTTAATTCCGCAGCTAACGGACTGATAATATGTTCTAAAACATATTGGCTTTCTAAATCGTCCGCCATTAACCAAACATAGTAAGTTCCATTGTCGCGTTTTTCAAAATCTTTTAATGTTGTTTCAGTGGCTTCTAACATGTTAAACGTGGCTGGTGTAATCTTTGGGGCAGTTTTTGGTTCGAACTTTTTATATAAAGCAAAGCTACTAATAGCTATCAGTAATACAATTAAAGCAATTCTTTTAATTTTTTTTGACATAGATTATTCCTCTCTTTAAAACATTAACACTTCTATCCTAAAGATGCAATCTGCTTTGTTTGGTGATTAGGTTCTATGTTATAATTTGCCTAAGAGAAAGAGGTCAAAATGCGACAGAGTTTTAAATTTCCCTGGTTAAATCTATTTTGTATTAGCTTAGTGATATTTTTAATAATCTTTAATCTTAATTCCTTTATCACGGGACCAACTAATATTTATGCGGCCCAAGATCGGGAAGTGTTAAATAATATGTTAGATAAAAACATGTTTATTTATGGTGAATTAATTGCCCGCTATAGTTATGATCAAGTTTATTATGTGGCTAAAATTGCGGTAGAATTAGCAGATGAACTCGTTTGGTTTGATGTCAATGGCAGTATTTTGTTTACAACGACTTGGGACTCTTATCAACCAACGGCAGTTTTAGCTTTAGCTAATGCAAGTTTTAATTTAAGTGAAGCGCGTGTTTCTTTAGGAATGTACCGACAACGACCAGTGTATATCATCTCTAGTCCAACGTTAGAATTGCGGTATGACTATGTTAGTAAAAAATTATTATCTAGTTATCAAAAGGCGGTGAGTTTATGAGTAATTGGTGGGAAGCACCCCATATTAATCGAACTTATTGGTTATTAGAACAATTACGTCAGCTAAATTTGACGAGTAATGAAGCAATTGTTTTACTCATGATTGATTATTTATCAACGACTCATCAAGCGCTTGATCCTCAAATATTAAGTCAAAAATGTAATTTATCTTTAATTGAAATTGATCAGATTATCACCGATTTAGGAGTCAAAGGGTATTTAAAACTTAAGATTAAAGATAATCAAGTAACCTTTGATTATGCTAATTTATTTAATCCGACTCCCGTTGATCAACTACAACTTAAAGAAATATTTTTATTAATCGAAGAAGAATTTGGTCGGCCTTTAACTCAACCTGAGATGGTTCAATTAAATCATTGGATTAAAAATTACACTAGATTTCAAATAATTGATGCCTTACGCTATGCATCGGTCACGAAGAAACTAAGTTTTAATTACATTAATCGAATTTTGGAGAATCAGAAACTTGAAACCCATGACTAGTGATGAGATTTTAGATGAGTTAATCAAGCTTTTTCCGCAAGCTCATTGTGAGCTTAATTATCGAAGTCTCTATGAACTGACCGTCGCTGTTATTTTATCTGCTCAAACTACTGACGTTGCGGTTAATCAAGTTACACCAGCTTTATTTCAAGCTTATCCATCCTTTTTTGCTTTAGCTGAAGTAGCGGTTGAACAGGTCGAGGTTTTAATAAACTCTTTAGGCTTATTTCGTAATAAAGCCCGTAATTTAGTCCAATTAGCCAGAGTAGTTGAAGCGAGTTGGCAAGGCACGTTACCGCCAGTAAAAGCTGAGTTAATTAAATTACCCGGGATTGGGCCTAAAAGCGCCAATGTTATTTTATCGGAGTATTTTAAAATCCCAGCTATTGCTGTAGATACTCATGTCTTTCGGGTCGCCAAGCGTTTGAGATTAGCCACTGCTAGCGCGAACGTCGCTGAAGTTGAACAACAATTGAATCAAGCGATAAAAAAAGAGCGTTGGAATCACGCTCATCATTTATTTATCTTTTTTGGTCGCTACCAATGTTTCGCGCGTAACCCAGCTTGTACTGGCTGTCCGTTCCGCGGTTTTTGTGCGTATTGGCAATAACTTAAGAGACTTTGAAAGTTTGTAAACTCGAAAGATTAACTAAGTCACCTGGTGCATAGCTGTTACCAGCAATAATATATTCCGTAACTGGATCAGAATTACTTAAGGTATCTGAAGTAACAGTTGCTCCAAGGTTATTACCCCAAGTGACCACTTCAGAGAAACTTTTATCTTGGGGTAAACCAATTTGCCAGTCTACATTACGTCGAACCTTTGTGGTCAAATTTAGTTGACTCAAATAAATCTCCATATTGTTAATTTTTAAAGAACCGCGGTAAGCTCCCACAATGGTATTAATTGTGTTGATAGTTGGGGCAGGCATATTCTCATAAGACCAGTTGCTTAAACTATAAGTAGTGATAAAATCATCGACTTGTGTTTTAGAAGTAAAATTAGGAATATGGATTGTTTCATCAGTAATCGTAATGGTTCGACATATTTCTTCACCTTTCTTTTCACCTGTCAGATAACCATAATAACCGCAGACTTTCAGCGTCACGCCTGGGGTTGCATTAATAACGACGTTGCCGGCTGGTTCAGTAAAGTTTAAAACTTGTAATAATTGATCACTATCGTCATAGATTGCGATTTTATAACCAATTCCACCATAGAGCCAGCTCGGTAAAAAGAGGTGATTACCGGTAGTTCTAACAGCTACTTTACCATTTGATTGGGTCAGAATTAAATCATAGGTTGGATCTAGGCCGATCTTACCAGGATAAGGTTCAAAGTTGAAAGCTAAGTTTTGGGTCGTGGGGGTAGTAGCGTTAACCAAAACATTAAATTCTTTTAATGGTTCAATTATGGTATTATCAACTAATGAAGTTAAAGTAGCGAATTCCTTTTTAATTAAGCCCACTGCCACATACTTTGGATCCATTCCAGCGACTGGAGCAGCGTAAGGGTAAGTGCCAAGAATATGGGTAATACTAGTAATACCACTAGGACGTTTTAAGTCGGTAGCTTTTGGTTGTCCTTTTTCTAATGCATCCAAAATTACGCGTGCCATTTTTCCCGTAATGTTCATTCTTTGGTATTCTTCTTTTAAATAAGTACCTTCACCTTTAACTGGTTTGTCAAAGCCAATCCAAATACCGAAAGTATATTGACTATTAGCAATTACCATCCATTTTTCTTTTGCAGCACCGACTGGAATACCATAAGGTTTACCCGATTCACCGTAGTCAGAAGTACCAGTTTTTCCAAAAATTGGGTGATTACGTTTTAGTAGTTCCATATAGCGGCCAATCGAATTATTGACCGCTTCTAAGGTTAAGCGGGAAACTAGATAAGCAGCTTCAGGTGAGATGACTTGAGTTTTTGAGAAACTAGCTTCATAAGATTCATTACCTTCGATATCAATGCGATCAATGATGTGGGGTTTAGTATAAGCACCACCACTATATAACACTGAATGGGCAGCGGTCATTTCTAAAGGTGAAACCATGAAATTAGAACCACCAATCGCATATTGAGCATTATAATTAGCCACGCTTGAATCTCTGAAACCAAGACTAGTTAAGTATTCGCGAATCTTTTTCGTACCAAGTTTATTTTGAACTTCGACTAAAGTTAAATAGGCGGGTAAGTTATAGGATTGAGCTACTGCTCGCATTAAAGTAACATCACCCCGATAATTACCATCCGCATTTCTAATCACAATATTAGTGCCAGTATAAAAAGCAGGGCGGTCTTCAATTACGTGGGAAGTTGACCAACCTAAATAATCAAACGCTAAGGCATAACTTAAAACAGGTTTAATTGATGAACCGGGTTGGAAGTTTGATTCAGTGGCTCGATTATAACCGAGCATGGCGGTCTTACGACCTCCACCGATACCCACAATTCGACCAGTATTATTTTCAATCGCAGTTACAGCTGATTCTAAAAGCTTGTGGGGATAAACAACGTTAGTCTTTCCTTGTTCCATGTCTTCAATGGTGTCTTGCACGTCTTTTCGGACACTGGTATAAATATGCATGGTGGAATTAAAGGGGTCATAGCCTAGACTTTTGGCTTCAGCAATCACCGTATTAACGACAGTAATATATTGACCTTTGGTAAAAATGCCAATCGCATCAGGATCAACTAATAAGTCTTCTAGTTCAACCTTTAAAGCTAATTTATATTCTTGATCAGAGATATAACCATGATAATGCATTTGGTAAAGGACATCAGTGGTTCGTTTTTTAGCTTTCGCTAAGTTGGCCCAAGGGTTATAAGCACTTGGGGCATTAATAACGCCGGCTAAAAAGGCTGCTTCAACTAAAGATAAATCACTGGCTGGTTTATTAAAGAAATAAAGGGCAGCGTTTTGAATTCCACGCGTTGATCCAGCCCCAAAATAAATCTTGTTTAGATAATTTTCCATGATTTGTTGTTTAGAAATTAATTTTTCTAAATCAATCGCCATACCAATTTCTAAAATCTTCGCATTGATTTTTCGGATGTTCATTTTGAGTCGTTCCACTTTAGCGGTAAACGAGCCCGGGGTGGCACCATCAGACTTGAGATATTCGTTATAAGGGCCATAGATCATTTCAGAAAAGAATGAATCATAAGCGTTATCGACTAATTGCATCGAGAAAGTTGAAGCACCTTCGCCTAAGTCACCGCGCCGTAAGTTATTTAAAAAGGCCCGCGTAAAGCGTGGTAAGTCAAAACCGTTATGGGAGAAGAAGCGTGCATCTTCAATCGCTAAAAAAGCATCAACGACGTCATGACCTAAATCATCAAAGGTGATATTTTCTCGTTCAAAGGCGGCTAAGCTAGCCATAAAGGTTCCATCTTCAAAAAATATCTTGGTACCTTCTTTACTTGAGATTTTTTCTAGTTCTAAGGTTGGGGCTTGTTGCATGACAGCGCGAATGTATAAAAATCCGCTAGCTGTTGCGACTAAAGCACCAATAATTAAAACTAAGACTACAGTACTAAGTTTTTGAGCAAGCGTTTTGTTCTTTTTCTTAGCTTTTTTTGGTTCAGTAACTTTCTTGATTTCTTTTGTTGTTTCATTGTTTTCCATAAGATCTCCTTTTAGAAATATAATTGATCAATCACTTTAATGTAATCAACGGGAATTAGATAATTATAAGGAATGAGAAAAGCGTGTTTTAAAAACCAGCTATAAGGAATTGAGCGCTTTGCCGCTTGGGCTAACTCGATAATTAATTTCGCTTCGACGAAATAAGTTTCCTGATAAGCGTTGAAGCGAATAATCAAAAAGGCTAGAGCTTGCTGGTTTAAGACCGCGTGGAGATGATCAATTTGGTGGAGTGCGATATTTTTTAACGCAAAAGAAGTTTTATTACTGGTTTCTTTAGCTTCAAAATCTAAGGCTTTACCCCGGTATACCCCATTATAATCGGTAGTACTGGGTAACTGATAATAGGCCTCCACAATTTTAGCAGCTTGGCGTTTGGGGTAATCGACCCGTACGACTTGAATCGGGATAGGTTTTTTATAGACAATGGCTTTATCTTGTTCGCGATAGAATTGATTGCTGAGATTTAAATCATATTCTAGGCTCATTCCCCGAGATTTTGTGCTTGCTGGTTTGCTGGCTAAACTTTTTTTTATCCCACCTGGATAGTTGACCATGTCACTCCTTTTTGGTTAAGATTAATTAACCAACTACATTATAATAAAAAAGCTGATTCAATAGCAAACAAAACGACGTTTATGGTCGTTTTCTGACTATTAGCTCAATGTGATTTATCGGATATTTTCTTAATTTTTATGGTATGATAATGGTGATAATAATTGAGGTGATCAGATGAGTAATCAACGAAATTATAATGTTCGAAAAATCTATGATTTAGAGTTTTCTTTAGATTTTAAAGGTTATGCTCCCCAAGAAGTGGACAGTGTGTTAGATCAAGTAATGGCGGATTATCTCCAGTTTGATCAATTAGAGACTGCCTATCAAACTGCTTTAACTGAGTTAAAGCAACAACTTGCCCAAAAGGAAGCTACCATCATTGAATTACAAAGCCAATTGAAAGCTAAAGTCAGCAGTGCGGAAGACAATCCGAACCAAGTAGACTTAATGAAAAGAATTGCGCGGCTTGAAGCACTAGTGTATAATAAAGACCAATGACACCGGGACAACTGCTAGCAATAGAGGAAAGTCCATGCTCGCACTACCTGCGATGGTAGTAGTGATTATGCAAGATGAAACCATAAATCTTGGCAGGAAACTGACGGCGGATGAAATTCTAAGGCTTAACAGCTAAGAAAGACATCTATAAAAGTGCCATAGAGACGAGGCTTTAAGAAATTAAAGCAGTGGAACGAGGTAAACCCCATAAGCGAGAAACCCAAATTTGGTAGGGGAACTTTAGCGGATGAAATGAAATCCAACAAAGACATAGCGATATGTAGATAGATAGTTGTCACTTTTTTAAAGGACAGAACATGGCTTATAAGGTGTCATTGGTTAAAAAAGGCTAAGCCTTTTTTTATTTTACATTTAAGCTGATTATTGCTATAATTATAGCGATTTATGGAGGTCAGTTATGACGCATGTCGGAAAGCTGCTCAAAGAAAAACGTCAAACGGCGGGTTTATCCTTAACCCAGATTTCCCGTCAAACTAAAATCACGCTGGCTCAATTAGAAGCGGTAGAAGCGGGAGATGTCAGTTATTTCAGTGATGACCCATCTTTTTATCGTTTTCGGGCGTTAAACTACGGTCGGATTTTAGGTGTGCCAGTCAAAGAACTAACTCCGTTGATTGAAGCTGATATTGATCAATATTATCAAGAACTGAGCGCCTCAAAACAAATTAAGCACGAAGAAATCAATCAAGGAGTGAAAAAGAAAATAATTGAGACTAGTCAACTGTCTCGTTCGTTAGATATTCCTTGGTTGAGTATGATTTTAGTCATCGTGATTGTTTTAGGAACGATCAGTTTTGTTTTATTGAAATATATTTGGCCAAAACCACCAGCTGGTGAAGATTTAAAGGGCGTCGGGGTAGTTTTACCGCTTGTGGTTAAACCAAATGATGCCTTTAATCCCATCGAAGAACCGGATTTACCCGCAACCACTTTAAGTGTCAAAAAAATTGATGCTAATCATTACGAAGTTACCGGGTATCCAGCTGAAGCAACTTTAAACTTAACGATTGGACACCAAACTACTTATTTATGGTTTAAACAAAATAATAAATTTCTGGCTAATCCCAAGTCGGGTGAAGTATATGGCAACTTGAGCCAAGTAACGGCCTTAAAAGTGCCACTTAAAATCAAGCCCAATGATGAAGTCACAATTGAGATTGGTTTGTTTAGTCGGATTACGATGGCCTTGGATGAACTAGCGATTCCGCTAAACCAAGCTTATCCAGCGGGTCGAGTGAAATTAACTTTAGTATTTAAATAAGAGGTATGTTATGAATCTTCCAAATAAATTATCGCTTTTTCGCATATTCTTAGTGCCAGTTATTATCGTGGTGTTAATTTTTCCTTATGGCCAATTTAATCTCGTCTTACCATTAATTAGAATCGAGAACATCTTAATTCCAGCTCAGAATTTGATAGTGTTGGCTTTATTTGTTTTAGCCACATTTACTGACTTTTTGGATGGACTAATTGCTCGACGCCAAGGTTTAATTACTACTTTAGGTAAGTTCTTAGATCCAATTGCGGATAAATTATTGGTTAATACTTTGTTTATTGTCTTAGCTTGTCAGGGTGCAGTACGCTTAGTGCCAGTCTTGATTATGATTTGGCGTGATGTTGTCGTTGATGGTATCCGGATGGTGGCCAGTGAAAAAAATGTGGTAATCGCAGCTGGGTTATTAGGGAAGCTTAAAACCGCTTTACAAATGCTGGCTTTAATTGTGGTGCTATTAAATAATGTTCCATTTGAATTATTCCAGATTCCAATGGCTTCCTTTTTAGTTTGGTTAGCGATGCTGGTCTCTGTTTTAGGTGGCATTTCATATTTCTTGCAAGTCAGAAATTTGATTTTCCCCTCAGTCTAGGAATCTGAGTTACACTTAAATATAATAGAAGAGAAGGAGAATAACATGGCTAAGGATAAAAATAATGCCTTATTAGAAGATACACTGAAGCAAATAGAGAAACAATATGGTAAAGGCTCGATTATGAAATTAGGTGATCGGGCGAGTATTGATATTGATGCCATCAGCAGTGGCTCTTTAGCCATTGATTATGCTTTAGGCGTGGGTGGTTATCCCAAAGGACGAATTATCGAAATCTATGGACCCGAATCAAGCGGTAAAACGACTTTAGCTTTACATGCGATTGCGGAAGTCCAAAAATCAGGTGGGAAAGCAGCGTTTATTGATGCAGAGCACGCGATTGATCCAACTTACTCCAAAGCCTTAGGGGTGGATATTGACGAACTGATATTATCGCAACCTGATAGTGGTGAACAAGCTTTAGAAATTGCGGAGATGTTAATTCGTAGTGGTGCGATTGATTTAATTGTCGTGGACTCGGTGGCGGCTTTAGTTCCCCAAGCTGAACTAGATGGCGAAATGAGTGACGCTAATATTGGCTTACAAGCTCGTTTAATGTCAAAAGCGATGCGAAAACTAGCGGGAGTCATGAACCGTAGTGAATGTACGACGATTTTTATTAACCAATTACGAGAAAAAGTTGGGATTATGTTTGGTAATCCAGAAGTAACCTCAGGCGGACGAGCTTTAAAGTTTTATTCTTCAGTTCGGGTAGATATTCGTCGGGGTGAAGCGATTAAAAACGGAACCGATATTATTGGCAATAAAGCCAATGTTAAAATTGTCAAAAATAAAGTAGCACCACCATTTAAAGTAGCTTCAGTTGAAATCATGTATGGACAAGGCTTATCAAAGACTGGTGAACTGGTTGATTTAGCGGTGGATTTCGAGATTATTGATAAAAGTGGGGCTTGGTATTCCTATGCTGGTGATAAGATTGGCCAAGGCCGCGAAGCAGCGAAAGCCTACTTAGCGAGTTATCCAGAAAAAATGGCTGAGATTACGACTCTAGTAAAAGAAAAAATGTTAAACCGAGAATGAAGCTAAGTGCTTCATTTTTATTTTCCGGGTTTTTTTGGTAAAACAGTTGAGAAAATCAGTAAGTTTCGGTACAATAATACTGTATATTAAAATATATATTAGAAGGACATGAGGTAAAAAACATGCAAGAACTAGGTTTTTACATCTTGTCTGGTAGCATTGGTGTCGTGCTGGGCGTCCTAATTGTCTTAGGTCTCAACCGTTTAGGCTTAAGTAAAGCCCAACAAACATCAATAACTTTGATTGAAGAAGCTAATTTAAAAGTAGACAATATTATCCGGCAAGCTAATTTAGAAGCTAAAACGCAAGTTTATGAACTACGTTTAGCCGCCGAGAAAGAAGTTAAGGAATTAAGACAAAGTGTTAAAGATCAAGAACACAAATTATTACGTCGTGAAGATAATCTAAATTTTCGCGATGAATCTTTAACGCAAAAAGAAAAAGATACTGAAAAGAAACATCAAGAAGTTAGCCGACGATTAAATGTACTAGAAAAGATGGAGCAAGATTTACAAACTCAAATAGCCGCTCAAATCACAGAATTTGAACGAATCTCTCATATGAGTTCTGAAGAAGCAAAGCATGAGTTGATGGAACAAGTAGAACGTCAAACTCAAAATGAAATAACAGCTTATATAAAAGATAAAGAAGATGAAGCTAAAACTAAAGCGAGCGATATTGCGAAAAATATCATTGCTTTAGCAATTCAACGTTATGCGCAAGAGGAAGCAACTGAAAGAACGGTTTCAGTGGTCAACTTGCCAAATGAAGACATGAAAGGGCGCATTATCGGTCGCGAAGGCCGCAACATTCGCGCAATTGAACAAGCAACAGGAGTTGATTTGATTATAGATGATACCCCTGAAGTTATTACGATTTCTTGTTTTGATCCAATTCGGCGTGAAGTTGCCAAAATGGCGGTGGAATATTTAATTAAAGATGGTCGGATTCAACCTGGCCGAATTGAAGAAGTTGTTTATAAAATGCAAAGTGAACTAGAAGAAACGATTATTAAAGCAGGTGAAGATGCCATCTTTAAATTGGGTCTTGGTAAAATGGATCGTGAATTAGTTAAGCTTTTAGGCCGCTTAAAATATCGTTACAGTTATGGCCAAAATGCTTTACAACATAGTATGGAAGTCGCTCATATTAGTGGCATGTTAGCAGCTGAGCTAGGCTTAAATCAAAGTTTAGCGAAACGTGCTGGGTTACTTCATGATATAGGGAAAGCCGTTGATTTTGAAATGGAAGGTAGCCACGTTGAGCTTGGCAAGAAGTTTGCGAAGAAATATGGGGAACATGATGTGATAATTAATGCGATTGAATCACATCATGGCGATGTTCCACCAACTAACATAATTTCCAATTTAGTAGAAGCTGCTGATACTTTAAGTGCAGCACGTCCCGGGGCCCGCTTTGAATCATTTGAAAATTATATTCAACGACTCGAACAATTAGAAAAGATCGCTACTTCCTTTACTGGCGTAGAAGCCGCTTATGCGATTTCAGCTGGTCGAGAAATTCGGGTAATGGTCGTACCAGATCAATTGGATGACACCGCTACCCATCGAATTGCGCGTGAAATTAAGGATAAAATTGAAGCAGAACTTACTTATCCTGGTCAAGTAAAAGTGACAGTAATCCGAGAAGTTCGGGCTGCTGAGATTGCTAAATAGTGAAAATTCTTTTTATTGGTGATATTGTTGGTAAAATGGGCCGCTTAGCTGTAGCTGAGTGGCTACCTGTTTTAAAAAAACAACATCAGTTTGATTTAGTGATTGCAAATGGTGAAAACGCTGCCCATGGCAAAGGGTTAACGAAAAAGACCTTTGATCAATTAATTGCAGGTGGGATTGATATTATTACCCTAGGCAATCATACATTTGCGAAACAAAATATCTATGAAATTTTAGATGACCCGCGGTTAGTGCGACCAATTAATCTTATACCTAAAACAGGTGGCGCAGGTTATCGTCTGGTTCAAGTTCATGGTATCCGGATTTTGATTGCGAATATTTGTGGCCAAATCTTTATGGATAATGTTGATCCGGATCCTTTTAAAGCGATTCGACCAGTCCTGGCTGAGTCAGCTGAAATAAAGATTGTTGATTTTCATGGCGAGGCGACCAGTGAAAAAATTGCCTTTGCTTATCAATTTAGTAGTGAATTAACTGCGATTATTGGGACACATACCCATGTTCAAACCGCTGATGAACGAATTATTAATGGTTGTGGCTTTATTAGCGATGTCGGAATGACTGGCCCATATGAAAGTGTCTTAGGTCGCGATACAGCAGAAGTTTTAGTAAAATTACTTACCCAAGAAAAAACCCATTATACGATTAGTGATAATCCAGCGGTCTTTTCAGCGGTAATAATTGAAACTGATGAGCAGTATCGGACGGTGAAACTCGAAAGATTACAGTTTCGCCCCTGACAGTTTTTAAAGATTCCCGCTTAAAATATGATAAATATGTTATAATTAAACGGTAATAAAGGAGGACTAACGATGCCTGTCGTAGTTGACCAAGATTTATGTATTAGTTGCGGTGCATGTATTAGTGTCTGTCCCGTTTCGGCTTTATTTATGAATGATGATGATAAAGCTGAGTGTGAACCGTCACTCTGTATTGACTGTGGAGCTTGTATCCCAGTTTGTCCGGTAACTGCAATAGTACAGCAATAAGTCAAGTTAACCTTGACTTTTTTTAACAGGAGTAATAATTCATGTCAAATAGTTTTAATTTGCCTTCAATGCGAGAAGCTCGGAAACGAACTTCTGCAGAAACAAAAATTTCTCGGGATAGTTTCTTTATCCCCAAACATATTGCAGAGATCGGAGTAGGCCGATTATATTATTTAAGAACTTACGGTTGTCAAGCGAATGAACGCGATAGTGAAACCATGGCAGGTATTTTTCAGCTCTTAGGTTTTCAAGCAACTGATGACTATACGAAAGCTGATGTAATTTTATTAAATACGTGCGCCATTAGAGAAAACGCAGAAGATAAAGTCTTTGGTGAACTAGGTTTTTTAAAACGATTAAAACTCAATAACCCCGAACTATTATTAGGTGTGGCGGGTTGTATGGTCCAACAAGAAAGTGTAATTAATCGGATTTTGAAATCTTACCAACACGTTGATTTCATTTTTGGGACACACAATATCCACCAATTACCAGAAATTTTATATCAAGCCTGGATTGCGAAAGAGAAGATGATTGAAGTTTATTCGCAAGAAGGGGAAGTGATTGAAAATCTACCAGTCGCCCGCTTTGGCCAACATAAGGCTTGGGTGAATATTATTTATGGTTGTGATAAGTTTTGTACGTATTGCATTGTGCCATTTACGCGTGGTAAAGAACGCTCACGCTTACAAGCGGATATTATTCAAGAAGTGCTAGACTTAAAAACCGCTGGTTATCAAGAAGTAACGTTATTAGGCCAAAATGTTAATGCTTATGGGAAAGATTTAATAGAACCAGCTGACTTCGCACGTTTATTAAAAGCGGTAGCGGAAACCGGAATTAATCGGATTCGCTTTACTACAAGTCATCCTTGGGACTTTAGTCCCGCCATGATTGAAGTAATTGCGAGTTATCCCAATATTATGCCTGCTTTTCATTTACCAGTTCAATCGGGTTCAAATGAGATCTTAAAGCTGATGGGTCGGCGTTATACGGTGGAAGATTACCGCTTAATTTATGACCAACTAAAAGTGCGTTTACCAGAAGCCAGCTTTACGACAGATATTATCGTTGGTTTTCCGAATGAAACAGAAGAACAATTTCAAGCAACGTTAGCTTTATATGATTATTGTCAGTTTGATAGTGCGTTTACTTTTATTTATTCACCTCGTAGTAATACTCCAGCTGCTCAGATGGTGGATAATGTTCCCTTAGAAATTAAAAAAGATCGGTTACAACGCTTAAATCAAAAAGTTGGATTTTATGCCAAACAAAAGAACCAACAATATCAAGATAAAGTTGTAAAAGTATTAGTTGATGGACCAAGTAAGAAACAACCAGCTATTTTTAGTGGTTATACTGAAACAAATAAACTAATCAACTTTCCCCAAATAAAAGCTCAAATCGGTGATATTATTGAAGTAAGAGTCACGGAGACCAAGAGTTGGTCCTTAAATGGAGAAGAAGTTTAACATTAGCCTTAATAATAGGTGGCGATGTTTAAATAAGGAGGTTATATGGCACAAGTCAAAATTTTCGCCTTGGGCGGCCTAGACGAAGATGGAAAAAATATGTATGTCGTCGAAGATAATCAAGATATCTTTATTTTCGAAGCGGGATCAAAATACCCAGATGAAGAACAATTAGGAGTAGAAATTATTATTCCGGATTTTAGTTATCTGTTAGCTAATCAAGATCGGATCCGCGGTATTTTTATTACCCATGGTCATGATGACGCGTTAGGAGCTTTGCCTTATTTAATTAAGCAAATTAAAATCCCTATTTATACCACGGCCTTAACCGCTAAAATAATTGAATCAATTTTTAAAAAGAATGCGATTACTAATTATCATTTAAAAGTTATCCCACGCTCGAGTAGCTTTAAAGTTGGTAAACATACCGTTAAAACCTTTGGTTTAACGATGTCAATTCCCGATGCCTTTGGGGTGGCGTTATTAACTAGTCAAGGCTATGTTGTCTATACTAGTGAATTTATTTTTGATTTTGACACAACGATTTCAGCCTTCAATTCTGATGTCTTGGAGTTAGCGGAACTAGGTAAAGAGAAGGTTCTCTGTTTATTGACGGAATCAATCAGTGCGACCCATGCGGGCTTTACGGCTCCTGGCCATAAGATTACGGATTTAATTGAAGCACCGTTTATGGAAGCAGAAGCTAGAATCATAATTACCGCTTATGAACAAAATATCTTTCGGATTATTGAAATCATTGAATTAGCAGAACGGCTCAAGAAAAGAATCTTTTTCCATGATAGTGAATTACGGGAGTTAATGTTAAAGATTGAAAAGCTGGGTTATTACCAATTACCAGCGGGCATTGAAATCTTAAAAGGTCGTTTTACCAATAAACTAGAAGATGTTGTGGTAATTGTTTCTGGTCGTGGTCCCCAAGTTTTCCGCAAGATGTTTAAGATCGCGACTGGCGAAGATGAAACGGTACGTTTGAGTGCGACGGATACAGTAGTTATTGGCTCACCCGTAGCTCCAGGTAGTGAAATCGAAGCAGTTCAAATGGAAAATGAATTATACAAAGAAAATATTCAAGTCATCTCGGTTAGTAAAAAAGCGATGCATTCTTTACATGCTTCTAATGAAGATTTAAAAATGATGACATATTTTATTAAACCTACCTATTATTTACCAATTAAAGGTGAGTACCGACATTTAGTCGATAACGCGAATATTGCGTTAAGTCGTGGTTTTTATGCGGATAAAATCTTAGTCTTAGATAATGGCCAAATCGCCACCTTTGAACAAGGAAAACTAGTCTCAATGGCGGATGTCTTAACATTAGAAGAAACGCTAATTGATGGTAGTGATAACTTAGATGCTAGTGGCTTTGTTTTACGCGATCGGTTAACTTTATCGACCGATGGGGTACTTGTGGTCGGAGTTGTCTTAGATTTTAAAACTAAAGCAATTATTGGTGGACCTGATGTCCAATCTCGCGGTTTGATTTATATGAAAGATGCAGATTATTTAACTAAAGAAATCGGTGAGATTTTAGAACAAACGATTGAAACAGCGGTGGCGGAAAATCGTTATGAAAATATCGCAATCCGCGCTGAAGCACGTGAAAAGATGGCTAAGTACTTGATTAAAGAAACGGGTAAACGTCCTATGATTTTACCCGCAATTATCGAAATAAATTTAAGTAGTGAGGCTCCAGCAACTAATGGCTAAAAAATCTAAAACAAGTAAAAAAAACACTGATAATTTTGGCTTTAAGCTGATTATTTCCTTAGCAGTTATTACTTTTTTAGCCTTAGCAATTTTTCAGTTGGGTTTTGTTGGGCGCCAGAGTTCCCGTTTACTCAATTATTTATTAGGTGATCAATACCAATTAGTGGCGATCTTATTAGCTATTTTATTACTTTGGTTTAGTTTTTCGCACGTCGGTTTAAAATATAAATATCGTTCTTTACTTAGTATTTTCTTAGTGTTTTCGGCTTTACTAACATTGATTACGTTAATTTACGCTCAAGATCAAGCAGGTTTAAGTATTTTTCGGGAGTTTTTAAAACATAGTCAAGCGATCATCAATCAAACTGAACCAGCCGCGGGTGGATTTATTGGCTCCGCGCTTTATGCTTTATTTTATTTCTTGTTTGGTAAAACAGGTTCGCTTATCGTGGTTGGTGTCATGATTTTAGCAGGTTTTATTTTAATGTTTGACTTTAATCAATATCAAAAGCGCTTAAAAGCTAAACTTGAAGCCAAACCTGCTGCAACAAAAACAGATTTACCAGCTGATATACTTGAAACTGAGAAAAAACGATCACCATTTTTAAGCTTAGCCAAAGGTGAAGGGAAGGTTCAAACCTTTGCGAGTAATAAAACAGAAAGCCTCGAGTTAGCGGAAAGTCCGCGAACTAATTCAGCTGGGACCGTCAAAACTTTCAGTAATTATGTTTTACCGAATTTAGATTTACTCATGCAAGAACGACCAAGTGAACAAACCACTAAGTTAAATGAACAAGCTGCGAAAGAAAAAGGGAAACGGTTGTTAGAAATATTAGATAATTTTGGTATTCCAGCGAGCTTACGAACGATTCATATTGGGCCAGCTGTAACGAAATTTGAAATTCGACCAAACTCAACGATAAAAATAAGCCGGATCGCAGCATTATCGGATAATTTAAAAATGGAGTTAGCCGCTAAAAATATTCGCATTGAAGCACCAATCCCAGGGCGAAATGCAGTTGGGGTAGAAATCCCAAACGCGGTAGCGACACCTGTTCGCCTACATGAACTGATGCGCGCAATTCCTAGTATGCACGCTAATAAGCCCTTACTTTTAGCCTTAGGTAAAGATCTCTTGGGCCAAACAGTGTATTGTGAGCTTGATAAAATGCCACACTTATTGATTGCAGGTTCAACTGGTAGTGGGAAATCTGTTAGTATTAATGCGATTATTACGACTTTATTATTACGGACTAGTCCGCACGAAGTAAAACTAGTTTTAATTGACCCGAAAAAAGTAGAATTTACCCAATATGAAAATGTGCCACATTTAATGAGTAAAATTATCTCAGACCCGATTGAAGCCAGTTATGGATTAAAGCGGATCGTGGAAATTATGGAAAACCGCTATAATCAGTTTTCAGCGGTAGGGGTCCGGAATATTGCTGGGTATAATGAATTAGTCCAAAGTAAGAGTCAACCAGAGCTAGAATTCTTCCCTTGGATTGTGGTGATTATTGATGAACTAGCTGATTTAATGGCAACCGCCGGTAAAGAAGTTGAAATGAGTATTCAACGGATTACTCAATTAGCGCGGGCGGCGGGGATTCACTTGATTGTTGCCACTCAACGACCATCAGCTGATGTTATTACAGGTATTATTAAAACTAATATTCCTTCCCGAATCTCTTTTGCGGTTGCCAGTGGAACCGACTCCCGGATTATTTTAGATCAAACTGGGGCAGAACGCTTATTAGGTAATGGTGATATGTTGTATTTTCCGGTGGGAGAACCAGCACCGTTACGCTTGCAAGGTGTTTATGTGGCTGATCAAGAAGTTCAAGCAGTCGCTGACTTTACCAAAAATCAAATGCAACCAACTATTGATCAAGCTTTCGCTGATTTAAAAGCGGTCGCTGAAGATGGCGCAATGGATAGTCAAATGCAAGATGAAATTTATGAAGAAGTTAAGGCCTATGTGATTCAAGAACAAAAAGCCAGCACTTCTTTATTACAGCGCCGGTTTGGTATTGGTTATAATCGAGCTGCGCGAATTATCGATATGTTAGAAGCGCGCGGGGTGATTGGCCCACAACAGGGTAGTAAGCCTCGAGTGGTCTATCCACCAAAAGAAGACAGTCAATATTAGGCGGACTTATTGTCCGCCTTTTTTTCGTTTCTTTTCAATTAATTGATGTTTAAGATCCCATAATGTTTGTGATAAGTCAACATAATAACGATGGGGGAATTTATTACGTTTAACTTCATCCCAAAGACTTTGCATTTGGGCTTGATAATATAACCGTGATTCTGCCAGTGTTGGTAGTTGATAAACTAGTTTACCTTGTTGATAAATCGGCAAATGAAGTTCATGATAATAATAATCAGTAATGACTTTACGTTTCCATGTTGCAATTGGATCAAATAATTCATAGCTAGTTAGAGGGATTACTTCATCAGCTAAAGTAATTAAATCAGCGATTGCTTTATGGGTAGTGGAATCATAAAAGCGATAAACTTTTTTATACCCTGGATTAGTGACTTTTTCAACATTGTCACTAATTTTTATGACGGGAGTAATCTTTCCGTTTTCTTGGTAAGCAACCATTTTATAAACCCCGCCTAAGACTGGATGTGATTTAGACGTAATGAGATTTTCTCCGACACCAAAGATATCAATCTCAGCTTGTTGGTCTAATAAATCGGTAATCAAGTCTTCATCTAAAGAATTACTCACTAAGATTTTGGTTTCGTTTAAGCCCGCTTGATCAAGCATCTTGCGCGCTTTTTTCGATAAGTAAGCCAAGTCACCACTATCGAGTCGGACACCTTTTAACTGGTAACCTTGCGGGATTAAAAAGTCTTGCGCGACCTTGATGGCATTGACCATCCCAGAACGTAAAGTATCATAGGTATCAACGAGAAAGATACAGTTATCGGGCATGATTTGGGCATAGCTGAGAAAGGCATCATATTCATTTTCAAATAATTGAATATAGCTATGAGCCATCGTCCCAGAGACGGGAGTTTGATATTTCCAACCAGTGGCGGTATTTGACGTACCGCTACAACCGACCAGATAGGCTGCTCGCGCCCCTTCTAACGCAGCATCGCAACCTTGGGCCCGGCGCGCCCCAAACTCAATCACCGCCCGTCCACTAGCGGCGGAAACAATCCGAGCTGCTTTGGTGGCGATTAAAGAAGAGAAATTAATGCATTGTAGTAAATAAGTTTCAATAATTTGGGCTTCGACTAAGTTTCCTTTGACGACCATTAACGGTTCTTGAGGAAACATTGGTGTACCTTCCGGTACCGCAAAGATATCTAAATTAAGTTTTAGGTTAGCTAAATAACCTAAAAAATCTTCATCAAATTGGTTTAAACTGCGAAGATAGTCAATTTGTGTGGTGGTAAATTGGAAATTCTCGACGAAATTAATAAACTTATGGAGGCCATTAAAGATTAAATAGCCACCATCATTAGGTAATGAACGGATAAAAACATCAAAATAAGCTTCATGGTGATGTAGATTTTGTTTGTAATAAACATAAGCCATCGTTAGTTCATAAAAATCCACCATGAGGGCTAATTCATTTTTATTCATGATAAGACTCCTTTATAATTATGCCTGCTTGTTGCATCAGGTTTAAAGCCATTATGTGATAAGGTTCAGCGGAATGATGAGCCAAGTCGAAAGTATAAGTTGCGGGTTTAATCACAGAGATGGGGACTTTTTGATTGGTTTGATTAAAATGTGTTTTAAGGGTTAAAGCTAACTGTAAAACACAAATATCAGTACAACAACCAACTAACACGATTTCTTGATAAGTTTCAGTTAATAAGTCGCTAAACCCCGGGGCAAAAAATCCATTAGTTGAATTTTTTTCGATTAAGGTTAATTGCGTTTGGTAAGGTAATAATTCCGCGACTAAGGCCGATTCGGTAGTACCTTTGAGACAATGGGGTGGGAAGCTTTGAAATTCGGCAGCGTCTTCACTATGCGCATCCGCTAACGCCACGATTTTATCTTGATTGGCTAAGGCGGCTTCAAGCGCTGTTATCACGGGTGGGATAATTTGAGCAATCTTGGGGTCAGCCAGTGCTCCTTCGGTAATAAAACCATTAATCACATCAACAATCACTAAGAGTTTTTTTGGCATTTGGATTGGTCCCCCTTTAACTATTAGTATATAATGATTCTTATCGGTTGTATAGTCTAGCAAAGGAGCCGGGGATGAACCAAATTCAAGTAATTACGACAGAGAAATTTCAAGATAATCAGTTAGTTTTACGATTTTCTACACCATTAGATGCTCGTTTTGCTATTCAAAGAACGATCTTAGCCCAAATGTTAGTTGATCGCTGCCAAGCCTATCCGAGCAAACAAGCTATGAATTATGCCCTAGATGAACTTTATGGAACGGATTTAAGTGCTCAGGTGTTTAATATTGGTTATTTACATGTCTTAGAAATTTCGTTGCGGTTTTTAAAACAAGCGTTAATTGGAGTTAATTTATTAAACTCAGCAGTAAGCTTTTTAAAGCAATTGCTTTATCAACCCTTATTAACCCCAGCTCTGTTTAATGAAGCGAAAGATAAAGTTTTAGATGCTTTAGACCGGATTAAAGATAATCCGAATCAATATAATGTATTAGAAAGCTTGAAAGTGGCGGGCCAAGGTTATCCCTTAGGAATTAGTAATTATGGTGAAGCTACAATGATCCAAAGTATTACCTTAGCTGAGATTCAGGCTGCTTATCACACCTTAATTACCCAAGACCGTTTAGATTGTTTTTGGTTAGGTGAAAAGCGCTCGGATATTGTGGAACTTTTAGCAACCAATTTCAATTTTTTTGAGGTAGCAATCAGTCGTTCTTTTTATAACTTTTCTCCAAAGCTGACTCAAGAGATTAACTTACAACGACCAATTCAGCAAACCTATTTAACTTTGGTTTATAATACGACGATTAGTCGCCTTGAGCCCGCTTATTGGGCTCTACAAGTCGTTAATACCGTCTTTGGACAAGCCTCTATTTCATTACTATTTCAAGAAGTTCGGGAAAAACATAGTCTTTGTTATTCGATTGGTTCGCAACTACTTGGTAATGATGGGGTCTTAATTGTTCATACTGGTATCCGTTTTGATGCCAAAGCACAGGTCTTAAAGCTGATTGCGGAAAACTTAGACCGGTTAAAAAGGGGTGGTATTTCTTTCGAGTTATTAAGTACCGCTAAACGGTTGTTAATTGATCGACTTTTACGGAGTGAAGACTATAGTTCTGCTGTCATTAATCGCGCTTATTTTCAACTTTTAACCCAGCAGCCAGAAAGCTTAGCTCAAATTTTAGCTGAAATTGAAGCAGTTGATTTAAAATCTTTAGCGCAAGCTGCTACTAGCTTAACATTAAACACTGTGGTTACTTTAGCAAAGGAATAAATTATGACAATTAACTCAACTTTAACTGATTATTCAGTAACAACAACTTTAGCTAATGGCATTAAAGTCGTAATCTTACATCAACCTGATTTTGTGATTAGTAGTGCGGCGATTGGCGTCGCTTATGGAGCGTTAGATTTTAAACAATGCCTAAATAAACAAGAGATTAGTGTACCCGCGGGGACGGCCCACTTTTTAGAACATAAAATGTTTGAAGATAAATCAGGCGATTTAATGAATCAATTTGCGGAGCTCGGAGCGTCAGTCAACGCTTTTACTTCCTATGAAGAAACAATTTACTATTTTCAAACAACTAATTCAGAGTTATTACCCGCTTTAAGCTTGTTAATAAAACTAGTTAGTAGTTTAACGATTGATGAAACTGCAGTAAAAAAAGAACAAGGGATTATTATTGAAGAACTATTAATGTACTTACAGATGCCGGATAGTCAACTTTATTTTCAAACTTTGCGGAACATGTATCATCATTACCCCTTAAAATACGATATTGGTGGTGATGAAGCTAGTGTTTTAGCGATTACACCAGCTAGTTTAAAAACAGCCTTTGACACAAATTATCATCCGAGTCAATTGACGTTAGTGATTAGTACACCTATTTTACCTGAAAAAATCATCGCCCAATTAAACGGTCTGACGCTAATTAACCCGCCCGCGTTAAAGGAAAAACCTACCCGGTTCAACTACGCTGAAGCACCAACTTGTGCCTTGCCTTATACCGCTTTAGCTTTACCGGTGGATAATTCTAAAGTCGCATTAGGAATAAAATTATTACCGATGAATAATTATCTAGTCTTAGAATTAGCCTTAAAGTTTTGGTTAAAAACAATTTTCTCAGTCATGAATCCTGCTTATCAAACGTGGTTGGATCAGAAGTTGATAAACGACTATTTTGATTATGAAATTAGTTGTAAAAAAGATTATGCCTATTTGATGTTCTTTAATGAAAAAACTAATCCCACTACCTTTCAAGCATTTATTAATGAAGCATTAAGTCAAAGAACCATTGCTTTAACTGATTTTAAACAGCTACAGAAAAATTTCTATAGTAATGCGCGCTTAACTTTTAATAGCACGATGGACTTAACCTTAAGCTATTTACGCCAGCACTTAGCGGATGAGAACCTTTTTGAAAATTTAGCTTTACTAACTACCCTTAGTTTGAAAGAATTAAATCAATTAATCGGACAACTAGATTTGTCTGCCCAAACCATCGTTGAAATTAAATAAGACAGTTCAAGGCATATTTGATAGTTTTCGGCTTTTAGACCACTTATTTTGGTTAAAATAGGCATATTTAGGCGAATTTCAACCGTTTTTAGCAAATATGGTTGCTTGAATTTTACTGGAACTTTTTTATAATATGGTCCAGGAAAGGAATGAGCTTAATTATGATGAATACGTTTGTTTTAGTGGGTAAAATTGCGGAGTTACCAGAATTAAAGGAAACAAGTAGTGGTTTTAAAGTTGCTTCGATGATTATTGAAGTGGAGCGGAGTTTTAAAAATGTTGATGGTTTATATGAGCATGATTATTTCCCACTAACTTTATGGAAAGGATTAGCCGAGACTACGACTGAGATAGCTAATATCGATGATGTAGTGGCGATTAAAGGTCGGGTTCAGTCGAATCGCTTTGAAAGTAATAACCGCGTTTATTATAATCATGAATTCATTGCGGAGAAATTGAGTTTTATTAAAAAAGCTAATTAAGGATTAGCTTTTTTTCTATGTGCTGGAATTTTTGTGCTAAACTGGTGGTAGAATGGAGCGATAACATGCAACAATACTTACAATTATGTCAAGATGTTTTAGCTAAAGGTCAAACTAGAACAGATCGGACAAATACTGGCACGATATCGATCTTTGGCTATCAAAGCCGTTATGATTTAACAGCTGGTTTCCCGTTATTAACGACCAAAAAAGTTAATTTTAAAGCCGTCGCTTTAGAATTACTTTGGTTTTTATCTGGTTCAACCAATATTCAACCATTAGTCAAAGAAAATGTGCGGATTTGGAATGAGTGGCCTTATGAGCGTTATAAGCTTTCCCCAGATTATCAAGGTGAGACCTTAGCTGAATATGTCGAGCGGATTAAAATTGATGATGTCTTTGCCTTAAAACATGGTGATTTAGGACCAGTTTATGGCAAACAGTGGCGCAATTTTCAAGGTGTCGATCAAATTAGTGAATTGATTAAAGGTTTAAAGACGAATCCTTACTCGCGCCGACATATTGTTAATGCTTATAATCCAGCGGAACTAACTAACATGGCTTTACCGCCTTGTCATGCTTTTTTCCAATTTTATGTTTCAGCTGATGGGAAACGCTTGTCCTGTCAACTTTATCAACGTAGTGCTGATATCTTTTTAGGCGTCCCGTTTAATATCGCTTCTTATGCTTTATTATTAATGATGGTGGCGGAAGTCACGGGCTATGAACCTTACGAGTTCGTCCATACTTTAGGTGATGCGCATATTTATTTAAATCACCTGGACCAAATTAACTTACAACTCTCGCGTGAACCACGCCCACTACCAACCTTAAAGTTTAAACGATCAGTAAGTGATATCTTTGAATTTACTTATGAGGATTTTGAATTAATTGGTTATGATCCACATCCTTATATCCCAGGAGCGATTGCTGTTTAATGTTGTCTATGATTGTGGCCTGTGATCGGCAAGGTGGTATTGGTTATCAAGGCTGGATGCCCTGGAATTTACCAGCAGATTTAAAGCTGTTTCAAGCGGTAACTTTAAATAAAACTTTAATTATGGGCAATAGCACCTATCAAGGCTTAAAACAACCACTGAAGAAGCGGAAGATTATCGTTTTAACTCGACAGCCATTATTACAAAAAGCCCAAACTGATGTTATATTTACTAATGATGCTGGACAGTTAATAAAACGTTATCAGGACGCACCTGAAGAAGTACTTGTGGCTGGTGGAGCCCAAGTTTATCAGTTGTTTTTACCAGCTTGCCAGCGGTTATATATTAGTCATGTGTTGAAAGATTATCCCGCTGATACTTATTTACCACCGATTGATTTTACTCAATTTGAAATTATTGAGGAACAACACTATCCGGAATTTATTTACCGGGTCTATCAAAAAAGAAAAGGATAAGAGAAAATGGAACAAGAAATTTTACAACAGTATGCCCGTTTAGCTGTGCGAGTGGGTGTCAACATTCAACCAGAGCAACCCTTAGTCATTAATTGTAGTACTGAAAATGCCTATTTTGCTCGGATATGTGCGAAAGAAGCTTACGCTGCTGGTGCCTCGTATGTTCATATGTTATGGTCTGATGAAGAGCTGACGAAAATTAATTTAATGCATGCTAGTTTAGAGAATATTATTGAGATTCCTGATTACATGGTGGCGCGCTTTGATTATTTTATTGATCAAAAGGTAGCGCGCCTAAATATTATTGGTGATACTCCAGGTTTATTAGCAGAAGTTGATCCCAACAAGTTATTACAACAAGCCATCATCGCTGGTGAGAAGTTTAAACGATATCGGGATTATTCAATGGGTAACCATGGTCAATGGACCATCGTTGCTTTACCAAGTGTTGGTTGGGCCCAAAAAGTCTTCCCCAGTGATACGCCAGAGCAAGCGGTTGAAAAGCTTGGTGCGGCTATTTTAAACGCCGTAAAGCTCTCTTTAGACCAAGACCCAGTTGCTGTCTGGGAAGCTCATAATCAAGCCTTAGCTAAACGAAATAAAAAACTCAATGACTATAATTTCAAATCACTTCATTTTACTAATAGTCTAGGTACAGATTTAGTTGTTGGGTTAGCTGATCAACACCGTTGGGCGGGTGGAGCCGAAAAAACCGTTGGTGGGATTGTTTTTAACCCAAATATTCCGACCGAAGAAACCTTTACCATGCCCCATAAATATCGGGTTGATGGAAAAGTTGTGGCGAGTAAACCACTTGATTATCAAGGGAAATTAATTGAAGATTTTAGCTTTGTCTTTAAAGCGGGCCAAGTTGTCGAATATCAAGCGAAACATAATCAAGCTGCTTTAGATAATTTATTAAACTTAGATGAAGGTAGTCGGCATCTTGGTGAAGTAGCGTTAATTGGTTATGATTCACCAATCGAACAAAGCGGTATTTTATTTTATAATACGTTATTTGATGAAAATGCCTCTTGCCATTTAGCCTTAGGTAATGCTTATCCCATGAACGTAATTAACGGTACTACGATGAGTGAAGATGAACTGGAAAAATATGGTTATAATAAATCAAAAGCTCACGTGGATTTTATGTTTGGGACAGCTGATTTAAATATTACGGGTTTAACTCAAGATGATCAAGAAATACCAGTGATGCGAGCTGGTCAGCTATTAGTATAATTCACATTATTTTACACAATTATGCCATAATTTAACTATTATCCTTTGTTATATTATTGGTGTAAGTTAGCTTACTTGTGCGGTAAACATTTCTCCTATCTTTCCCTAAAATTAATCCCGTACAATATTCTATCCCTTATAAATATAGAAAAAAGGCCAAATAATTAAGGCCTTTTTTCTTTTTGATAATATTTACCTTGATAAGAATCAGTTTTAACTAATAACTTTTGAATCTCGTTTAAGACGATGCCTTTCTTTTTTGTCCAAAGGGGCGCTAATAGTTTAGCAGCGACGCCATCGCCGGTTAACCGTTCAATAACCAGTTCTGGTGGGAGTAACTCTAATTGTTTCACCACTAAGGCGATATATTCCGTTTGGCTCATTAAAGGCCAAGCTTCTGTTTGGTAAGCTTGACCATAAACCGAATCACTTAAAAGATGTAACATATGAATCTTGATCCCAAATAATGGTAATTGGCTCAGATATTTAGCTGTATCGATCATCATGTCAAAAGTTTCATCCGGTAAACCATTAATAATATGAACTGAAACTTTTAAGGGTGTTTTAGCTAAGCGCTTGATCGTGGCTTCAAAGACTCTAAGCGGGTAACCACGATTAAAAGCTAAAGCGGTGGTGTCAAACATGGTTTGTAAGCCAAGTTCTAAATAGATGTCAGTTTTTTGGTTGAGACTAACTAAATAATCAATAATTGGTTGATCTAAACAATCAGGTCGTGTTCCGATGGCAAGGCCGACTACTTCCGGTAACGCTAAAAACGGCTCATAGCTTTGTTTTAATTCAGCCAGGGCAGCATAGGTATTAGTGTAAGCTTGAAAATAAGGAATAGTTTTGGCATTAGGCCATTTTTGGTTTAGCTTTTTTTTAATGGTTAAATATTGTTGGCTTAAGCTAGCAGTTTTATCTCTAATTAATTCACCACTACCTTCTTGGCTACAAAAATAACAACCACCGACACCACATGTGCCATCGCGATTAGGACAAGTAAAGCCGGCGTCTAACGGGACCTTCATGACTTTTAGGCCATAAGTTTCCTTTAAGTAATAATCAAAGCTGTGATAACGTAAATTATAATGCGAAAATGGGAAAGGATTAGGCATTTTCGGAAAGGATTGCCACAATCTTAGCTTTATCAGCTTCTGTTTGCATTTCCATTAACGCTTCATAAGTAATAACTTGATTGTTGGGACCAGTTAAGTAAGTAATATAGCCTTGACTATAACAAACGAGTAACTCATTTCCGCGTTTAATAAAATCATTATATTCAGAAAACATTTCAAATGGTGAAAGGATTAAGGTAAAGCCACCTAAGTGTAGTTTACTTAAAACAATCTCACGGGGATAATAAGGTAAGCGGCTCAAAAGTTTATCGCGAGCAGCTAAACCAGTATTAACTTCACGAATTTCTTTTTCGGCCATTTGGCTCGTATCAATATCGGTAATATTTTTAACTTGATAATCAATCGTTAACGGAAAATCTTGATAGCTTAAAGTTAAAGGTTCTTGCGCGGCGGGTAAAGCTAATAATCGATCAAATTGTTCACTCATTAAACCAGCTAAACGTTTAACTTCGGCCATGTTTTTTTCTTTGCGAACAAATCTGGTACTGACATCGCCGGCGGCTCCTTGTAAGAAACCAAAAAATTCATTGGGATATTTGGCGGAAAGTGTCGCGACGGTAAAACCGGGATATTCAGCCGTTAAATAACCTGGTGTTTCATTTAAGATAGTTGGATGGCAATTATAAAATAAGAAATTAATAATCCGGACTTTATCACGATAAATACTTAAAACACCTGAATAAACATTCGTACTACCGCGATGGCTGAGGCGGCTTTGGCCCACTTCAGTATAGTTTTGGTGACGATAATTAATGGTGTATTCACCTGCGATTAAAGGTGTTTCTCGAATCATAGTTAACATAGCCTGTTCGACTTGGGCGTAATAAGTATAGTTTTCACTAGAAAGCCCAAACAGATTAGTTAAAGGGGGAGCGAAATGGGTATGAGTACAAGATAAAGCGAACTCAACATTCGAGCCTAATTCCTGTTGCATCGCGTGTTTTAAGTCTTGAAATATTTTATAACTTACCCCTAAACTGTCCATTAAAAGATAAACTACTTCATGTTTCTCCGCTTTAAAGCGTAAGTAGCTTAAATATAAATCTCCTTGAACTTCTTTGGTCGCGATGGTATTAGTAGCGAATCCTGGAGCCACCATGGGTTCAGTCGGATTAATTAAAGTTTTATTATAAGCAACTAACATGTGAAAATCCTCATCTTTCTCTTTTAATTATAGCATAGCCTAGGAAAAGCCACGGCTTTTTTTGTATAATGGAGCTAGATAAATTAAGGAGGTAATATGTTAAAAGAGTTTAAAGCATTTATTATGCGAGGGAATGTTTTAGATATGGCAATTGGGGTTATTATTGGCTCAGCTTTTGGGAAAATTGTTTCTTCAGCGGTCAGTGATATTTTTATGCCATTAATTGGCGTTTTAGTTGGCGGAATTAATTTTTCTGGTTTAAAAATTGTGTTAACTCCCGCTGTAGTGGGTAGTGATGGTATCGAACAAGTGGCTGAAAATGCCTTATTATATGGCCAATTTTTAGAGGCGCTCGTCGATTTTTTAATTATTGCTAGTTTTATTTTTGTGATTATTAAGGTTATCAATAGGTTTAAAAAACCTGCGCCAGCTGAACCAGCTGCACCGGTTGAACCAGAAGTAACCACTAATGACTTATTAATCGAAATTCGTGATTTATTAAAAGCTGACAAGTAAACTCAGACATTTTACCAATTTTTAAAAGGGTAAATATGCTATGATAACTTACGGTGAAGTAAATGAAAGAAAAATTAAAGTTTAAATCAACCGCTAGTTGTACTCATACATCCGCTCGAACCGGTGAAATCAGCATTAACGGCTGGAAAATTGAAACACCGGTTTTTATGCCCGTTGGAACCCAAGCTACGGTTAAATTTCTTTCGCCTGAAGAATTAAAACAAGTTAAGGCGGAGATTATTTTAGCTAACACTTATCATTTATGGCTTAGACCAGGTGAGCAAGTGATTGAAGCAGCTGGTGGTTTACATCAATTTATGAATTATCCTGGCCCCATCTTAACGGATAGTGGTGGTTTTCAAGTCTTTTCGTTAAGTGATCGCCGAAAGATAAGTGAAGAAGGTGTAAGCTTTCGCAATCATTTAAATGGCGATAAAATGATGTTAACGCCCGAAAAGTCGATTGCGATTCAAAATGCTTTAGGAGCTGATTTTATTATGAGTCTAGATGAATGTCCTCCTTATCCGGTTAGTTATAAATATATGGAAGAAAGCATCTTACGGACTGAACGCTGGGCTAAACGCGGGTTAGCCGCCCACCAAAACCCCGACCAACAAGCTCTTTTTGGGATTGTGCAAGGTGGAGAATTTCCTGATTTAAGGCGGCGCTCGGCGGAAGGACTGGTGGCTTTAGATTTCCCAGGTTATAGCATTGGGGGCACAAGCGTTGGCGAAAGTAAAGAAGTAATGTATGAGATGATTGCTAATGCTACCGCTTATTTACCCCAGCATAAACCGCGTTATTTAATGGGAGTTGGTTCTGTTGATGCAATTTTAGCTGGGGTAGCCCGCGGTGTCGATATGTTTGATTGTGTCTTACCCACGCGGATTGCGCGTCATGGGACGCTAATGAGTCATCATGGCCGGATGAATATTACCAACCAACGTTATGCTCGGGATTTTCAACCGCTTGAAGCGGGTTGTAATTGTTATACTTGTCAGAACTTTAGTCGCGCTTATGTGCATCATTTATTTCGGGCTAAAGAAGGGTTAGGGCCCCGCTTAGCCAGTATTCATAACTTATATTATTTAACCAACTTAATGGCGGAGATTAGAGCAGCGATTAAAGCTGATCGGTTTTTAATTTTTCAAACGGAAGTGTTAGACCAACTAGCTAAAGTCGATCCGCTAGGTCGAGGTTTTTAATGGAATTAAAAGACTTTTATTTTGATTTACCACCCGAATTAATTGCGCAAGATCCTTTACCTGAGCGCAGTGCGTCACGCTTACTAGTGGTAAATCGGCAAGATCAAACTTTAATTGATACCAAGTTCCCCGATCTTTTAACTTATTTAAGACCGGGCGATGTGTTAGTTAGAAACAATACAAAGGTCTTACCAGCTCGCTTAATTGGACACAAAGTACCAACTGGGGCCGTCGTGGAATTATTGCTTTTAAGTGGTGAACCAGCTGATGTTTGGCTTTGTTTAGTCGGGAATGCGAAAGCAGTCAAACTAAATACAATTATTTCTTTTGGCCAAGGTGAACTACGAGCCCAGTGCTTAGAAATTTTACCAGATGGTCAACGACGTTTTAAAATGTTGTATCAAGGTATATTTTTAGAAATTTTAGAACACCTTGGTCAAATGCCATTACCGCCATATATTAAAAAACAACTGCAAGATAATGATCGTTACCAAACAGTTTATGCCCAAGAGTTAGGCAGTGCAGCTGCTCCGACCGCGGGCTTACATTTTACTACCGAATTATTTGAGGCCATTAAAGCTCAAGGGGTTCAAGTCGTAGATGTAACGTTACATGTAGGCTTAGGGACATTTCAACCGCTAAAAACAAGCGACATCCAAGCGCACCAAATGCATGGTGAATACTATCAACTTTCCGCTAACAGTGCTACAATATTAAATGAAGCTAGAGCTAATAATCAACGGATTATTGCGATTGGGACAACTTCAGCGCGGACATTAGAAACGGTTTACCGCAAATTTCAGAGCTTTCAAGCTGATGCTGGTATTACCAAATTATATCTTTATCCGGGCCAAACAATTCAGGCTTTTGCTGGGCTAATCACAAATTTTCATTTGCCAGCTTCATCACTTATTTTATTAGTAAGTACCTTTGCGACAACAGCTTTAATTAAGCAAGCTTATGCGCATGCCATCCAAGAACGTTATCGTTTTTTCTCGTTTGGTGATGCGATGTTGATTATTTAAGGGAGGTAAGATGTTAAAACATAGTTTTAAACCAAGCCAGATAAATTTATTTAATACGATTATCTTTTTTCTGATTACGCAATTTATACTGTTTTTATTTGTTTCTTTAATTTTCAGTTTAAATCATCCGTTATTTTTCTTATTGGAAAAAACGAATATTAATATTTATGTGATAACTGCTTGTTTAATCATGGTCCCAATTTATTTGTTGTTTGGGGCAATTGGGATTGTGGTTCGAGATAAGCACCGTGGCCTACGTCAAAGCCTTTCCCAATTCTTACGCGTGATGAGTGGTTTTTATTTAGTCTTTTTAATTGGTGCGATTTTCTTGCATGTGCAACGGATTAGTGATTTATTTTTACAACTTTATATTTTGGCTAATTATCCGATGGGATTTGTGATGAATCAATTAACTGAGAACCACGATTTAATTCAACCGGTTTTGGCTTTAACTGCCATCATGCCAGTTATAAGCTATTACGCCGGAGCAATCTGGCGGTTAAATTTCTTGCGGAAAAAAGCCCAGCCTTTGCCACCAGTCGATCAAGTTTAATTCATTAGCAACTAATCCTGGTTAGGAAAAACTAAGTTTTTCTTAATCCAATCAGGATTTTTTAAGATAGTACGACCAATGCCGATTAAATCGGCTTTTTTATTGCTTAATAATTCATTAGCGGTAGCTAAATCTTTGATGCCACCTGTTAAAATTACTGGAAGGTTAGTGACTTGCTTAATCGCCGCGGTGGTGGCTTGGAAATAACCCACTTGTGGCAAGTTTGGATGACGATAGCCATAAAAACTACCTGAAATATCAATGGCGGTAACTTTTAACTTAGCTAATAATTCAGCAGTCGCAATCGTATCAGTAAAATTAATGCCGGGTAGGCTAAAGTCTTCGGCGGTTAAGCGAACTAATAAGGGAAAATCCCGTGGGAGCACTTGTTTCAGAGCTAAAACTACTTCAGTTAAAAAACGTTGGCGGTTGATTAAGTTTCCGCCATATTCGTCTGTTCTTTGGTTAGTTCGTTCGGATAAAAATTGATTAAGCAAAAAACCATGAGCCGCATGGATTTCTACCCCATCAAAGCCTAAGTGATAGGCTAAAAGGGCACTAGCTTGAAAGTCGTTAATGATTGCTTTGATCTCTTGGTGAGTTAAAGCTTGCGGTAAGCGGGTATCATTAGGATGGATGATGGCAGACGGGCCTTTTAAAGCAGTTAAACTGACATCAGCACTACTACCAGCATGATTTAATTGGGCGAAAACAAAGCAATTATTGGTTTTAATGAGCTTAACTAAAGTTTTTAAACCAGCTTGATCTGCATTTTCGCCCAGCGAAAGTTGGGGACTTTTTAAACTAGCTTTCCCATTTAGATTCACATAGGCGTGTTCTACAATTATGAGACTTGCTAAACCACTATTAGTTAAATTATCGTAATGTTTTAATAAGGCGGAAGTAACTTGACCATTTAAACCAGCGGTTCTATTAGCCATCGGTGGAATGATAATGCGATGTTTTAATGTTAAAGGGCCAAGCGTTAGGGGTAAAAATATTTTTTGCATCAGCGATCTCCTTAAACCAATTGTACAAGAGTCAGCGTGTATTTTAAATATCTTATAGTATAATTAACTAAAGCGGAGGATATTATGGAAGCAATCAAATTAGATGATTTTTTAGAGTTTAAATATTTTTCTCAATTACAAGCCAGTGGCCAGCAAGTGGCTTGGGTTAAGAGCCAAGCCAATTTAGCCAACAATAATTATGACAGTAATATCTGGTTGAAAAGTGAGACCGATATCCGTCAAATGACTAGTTTTAATCAAGAAAGTAGCTTTACTTGGTATCAAGACCAATTGTTGTTTAGTGCAAAAAGAACTGCCACTGAACAAACCGCAAATGAGCAAGTAACGACTAATTTTTATCGTTTAGCAACCGATGGTGGTGAAGCAGTAAAACTATTTTCCTTACCTTTAGCGGTAACTCGGATTGAACACTGGTATGATAGTAAGTTTTTAGTTTTAGCCAAGATTAACTTAGCCTATCCAGATTGGCATCTACTAAGTGATGCGGAAAAGCAAAGTGCGCAAAGTAAACTAAAAGAACAAGAGAATTATTTAGAAATTGAAGATTTATCCTGGTGGAGTAATGGGGTTGGTTTTACCAATCAAATGCGGTTACGTTTG
Source organism: uncultured Erysipelotrichaceae bacterium (assembly GCA_964489695.1). Taxonomy (GTDB): domain Bacteria; phylum Bacillota_I; class Bacilli_A; order Erysipelotrichales; family Erysipelotrichaceae; genus CAYUXU01. Next base: position 53,689 of record CAZAZP010000002.1, read on the forward strand.
TTTTTGTTTGATTTAGCCACTAATCAGTTAGTAGCACTATCTGCTCCACAATTTAACGTGGCTGATTTTTCCGGGAAAGCTGATCACCGTGCAGTTTTATATTATGGGGAAGATAAAGCCTCAGTTTATAGTTTAGAAACCAAATTGTTTGAATATCAGTTAGCCGATCAAAGCACGAAGTGTTTACTAAGTGACAGTGGTTCATTACGTTATGTAAGATATTTTAAAGACGGTTTATTAGTTGTCCGCTCGTCAGGTCAGGACTACGGTTTAAATGAAAATCCCCAGTTTTATTATTATCAAGCGGGTAAGTTGAGCTTAATCAGTCAGTTTGATTATGCGATTGGTTCTTCAGTTGGTAGTGATGTGCGCTATGGTGGACTTAATAGTATAAAACTAGTGGATGAAGTGTTATATTTTGTGGCAACGATTAATCACGAAGCGCATTTATTAGCTTTAAAAGATCAAAAAATTGAGACAATTTTAGCCTTTAATGGTTCAATTGATGGCTTTGATATTAGCAACCAACAGGTATATTTAATTGGTTTAAAACATCAAGCCTTACAAGAATTATATGCTTATGATCTAAATACTCAACAATTGACCCAAATCACCACGATGAATGAAGCGATTTTAGCAGATAAATATGTGGCTAAACCTGAAGCTTTAAGCATTAATGAAACAGCGATTAAAATTGATGGTTGGGTTTTAAAACCGAAAGATTATGATGCGACTAAGCAATATCCAGCGATATTAAATATTCATGGTGGCCCCAAGACTGTTTTTGGGGAAGTGTATTATCATGAAATGCAATATTGGGCTAACCAAGGCTATTTTGTTTTCTTCTGTAATCCGCGTGGTTCTGATGGCAAAGGCAATGAATTTGCGGATATTCGAGGAAAATATGGTACGATTGATTATCAAGATTTAATGGACTTTACTGAGGCTGTCTTAAAGAAATATCCCTCCATTGACCAAAAGCGGTTAGCGGTTACGGGGGGTTCTTATGGCGGCTTTATGACGAACTGGATTATTACGCAAACCAATCGTTTCCAAGCCGCAGCAACCCAACGTTCAATTAGTAATTGGATTAGTTTTGCGGGAACAAGTGATATTGGAACTTACTTTACAATGGACCAACAAGGGGTCAGTTCACTTTATCGTGAATATGATAAATTATGGGATCATTCACCACTTAAATATATTGAACAAGCAAAGACGCCAACTTTGGTTATTCATTCTAATGAAGATTATCGTTGTTGGATTCCTGAAGGAATGCAATTGTATACTGCTTTAAAGATGTTAGGGGTTCCCACTAAATTGATGTATTTTAAAGGTGAAAACCATGAGCTAAGTCGAAGTGGTAAACCAGTTAATCGGATTAAACGGTTAGCTGAATTAACCGCCTGGTTTGATCAATACGCCAAAAATGCAAAATGATTTTCTTTACACGAAGCTACAGCTAATTATTCTTTTATTAGCTCGTCTATATAGTAGTAAACGCTTATTAAAAGGCAGTGAAATCGCTGAATTTTTAGGCATTAATGAACGGGCGGTTCGCCGATTAATTGAAGAGTTACGTCAACTTGGTTATGAAATTAGTGCACAACCTGGTATTTATGGGGGCTATCGGTTAGAACAATATAATTTATTTTTACCTCCGATTATCGCAGCTGAGTATCAAGTGGCCTGGCAAGAATTATTTACTTATCTTAGTTCAAGCCAAGATTTATCGAACTATGAATTAATTATGCAATTACTGGCTACTGTGAACTGGTTTAACGCCAATCCACCAGCTGATTACTATACAACTTATCAAGGTTTTCAACTTCAACCCGCGGTTTTAAACCAGTTAAGAGCTAATCAAGCTTTAATTAAAACTGCGCTTGATCAACGACATTTAATTATCTTTAAATATCAAGCTAATAAAAAACAGCCAGCAAGAGAAATCGAATTAGTGCCTTATGGCTTAATCATTTACCAACAGGCACTGTATGTGAAAGGGCATTACCCAAAAGATGAACGCCTACGGACGTTTCGCTTAAGTCGCATGCGTGACTTGCGTTTAAGTCATAAGTTCTACGTTCCGGTGGCTGAATTTGAATTACCAGCTGCACAACCTTTTAGTCCAGAAGTTTTAAAACCGATTAATATTAAGTTAAAACTCGATTATAGCCAATATGATTTAAAAGATTATCAATTAGGCGCTAATCAACACATTAGTGAAGCGGCTGATTATTTTATTTTAGAGGTTACGATGTTAGGCCAAGCAGCTATTATCAAGTTTGTTTTAGGGTTAGGTGCTCAAGTGGAAGTCTTAGAACCTGATTGGTTAAAGGAAGCAATTAAAAAAGCTAGTTATCAAGTTTATTTAAAATATTAGGTCATAAGTTGTCCTAGTTATAAGTTAAACTGAAGGTAGAACTTAAGGAGGAGCAACTAATGACACCTGTTTATACCGTCTTTGATGGCGCGGAAATGCAACAAATGGTTTTGTTTTTAACTCAACAAGCGGAAACGACGATTTACCAACAGGTGAAGCAAGTCGTACATGAAGAGTTATCGTTTGCTGATTTTCTGGCTTTAATTAAGCAAGATGCAGCGTTAAAACGATTAGTTCAAGATCTCATCTTGAGTGCTTTAGCCAATGCTCCGCTCGCTGAGTTATTGCCTAGCGCCCTTTTCCGCTAAAAAGAAATCAACTGATTTCTTTTTATTTTGTAAATTAGTTATAATAGTAGCGAGGTGTTAGAGCATGGATTTAATTGTTAGTCTTTTACAACTAACTGATTTATCAGATTACCAACAAGCTGGAGTAACTAGTATCGTCGTGGCGGAGCGTCAATATGCCTTAGCTAGTCCGGTTTATTATAGTTTAGCGGAAATAAAAGCAGTTACGCTTGCTGCAACCAAACTTGGGATTAAAACTTATGTCTTAGTAAACCGGATGTTTTTTGATGAAGATTTAGCTGGTTTAAAAGATTATTTAAAATATTTAAAAGAGCTGAAAGTAGCCGGAATTTATTTTGCGGATTTAGCAGTTTTAACTTTAGCTCAAGAATTAGATCTGGTGGATGTTTTAATTTATGCGCCACGAGCACCACTTACGAATACTTTAGATGCTAAGCTATATTTGGATTTAGGTTTAAAAGCCGTGGAGTTAGCGGATGAAATCACCTTAGCTGAACGCTTAGTCATGGCTCAAGCTTTACCAAATCAATTAACGATGGTAATTCATGGGCATTTGTTAATGTCATTTTCCCGTCGACCTTTACTTTCAAATTATTTAGCAGAAATTAACAAGACTCACCCAGTCATTGATCGTTATACTTTAATTTTAGAAGAATCAACCCGCCCGCAAAAAATGCCGGTTTATGAAAATGAACATGGTACGTTAGTTTATCAAGCGGAAATCTTGCAGAGCTTTGCGGAAATCGCCACGTTGGCGCAGCACCAATTAACTAGTTGGCGGATTGACGGAATGTTTTTAAGTCGTGAACATGTGCTTAAAGCCATCAAGCTTTACGGAGCTTTAATTAAGCCAGAGATTACTTATCAGCCTGAATTACTAACTGAATTTAAAGAACCATTAGGTTCAGGCTATTATTATCTAGAAACAAATTTGGTGAAATAAATGAAACAAATTGAATTATTAGCACCCGCTGGTGATTTAAACCGCTTAAAATATGCGATTGTTTACGGTGCCCAAGCGGTTTATATTGGAGGAAAACGCTTCTCTTTACGTAGTCGAGCTTCCAACTTTGATTTAGCCGAAATTGCCGCTGGGGTCAAGTTCGCCCAAAAATATGGGGCCGCGATTCATGTGACGGTAAATATGTTACCCCATGATGAAGATTTGCCGGGCTTAGCAGAATACTTGCAAGCTTTAGCAGAGATTGGCGTGACGGCGGTAATTTGCGCCTCACTTTATATTGCTAAATTAGCCAAAGAAGTTGCTCCTAGTTTAGAAGTCCATTTAAGTACCCAACAATCAACCTTAAACTTAGCAGCGGTAAAGTTATATGCTTCACTTGGCGTCGACCGGGTGGTTTTAGGGCGTGAATTATCAATTGATCAGGTTAAACACCTCGTCGAAAATAGTCCAGTCCCCATCGAAGGCTTTATTCATGGCGGGATGTGTGTTAATTATTCGGGGCGTTGTACATTAAGTAATTACTTTACTTTACGGGATGCGAATCGTGGTGGTTGTGCGCAATCTTGTCGTTGGAAATATCGCTTATATGATCAAGCCGAACTAATTAGTGATCCAGAAATTCTCTTTTCGATGAGCTCTAAAGACTTAATGGCGGCGGATTATTTGCCTGCTTTAATCGAGATGGGAATTGAAAGTTTAAAGATTGAAGGGCGGATGAAATCACTTTATTATATCGCAACGGTGGTAGGGGCTTATCGGCAATTAATTGATACTTATCAAGCGAACCAAGCCATCAGCGAAGCTGAACAACAAGAATTCTTAGCGGAACTTGCCCGCGCTGAAAATCGGCCTTTTTCAGCGGGTTTTTATGGTGGTATCCCCCAAGCAGCTGGTCATCTCTATGGGGTTAATGGAGCTGGCGTTACCCATGATTTTTTAGCTGAGGTCTTAAGTTATCAAGCTGGGGAAGCCATCTTACAAGTACGAAATTATTTTGCGGCCAATGATGAAGTAGAATTTATCGGACCCAAGCACTTTCGGCAAAAAGCGGTGTTAACGGAAATTTTTGATGAAGAGGGTGCAGTAGTGGAGATTTGTAATCGGCCAATGCAACAAGTGAAAGTTATAGTTCCATTTGAACTGCACGAGTTTTATCTAATGCGGAAAGTGGGGCAGAAATGAGTGAGCTGATAGCTGGAGCGATTGCTGTAAAAGCTGCCATCTTAGGTGGTAAACGAGCAGTTGAAGAAGTAATTTTCCTCAATAAACCTCAAAAACGTGATCATAAATATATTTTAAGTCAAGCAACAAGTCGTGGCTTAAAGATTAGTTTTTTAAGCCCCACTGCTTTTGAAAAGTTAAATCAAGGCAAAGCTAGTGGGGGAATTTTAGCACGTATTTCAGGCTTTAAGTATGCTGATTTTAACTCTGCTGAATTAACTGGTTGGTGGTTTTATTTGCAGGGGATTGAAGATCCGTTTAATTTTGGCTATTGTTTACGCAGTTTGTTAGCAGCTGGCTGTACTGGGGTGTTGGTTGATCAGCGGAACTGGCTGAGTGCCTCAGAAGTTGTGATCCAAAGTAGTGCTGGTGCGAGTGAATATTTACCGCTTTATCTGTTAACTGAAGCAACTTTTGCGCAGTTAAAACAAGCTGGTTTTAGCTTAATTGGGTCCCAACGTAGTGAATTTGCCTTACCGCTTAGTAGTTGGTTACCACCGGACAAGGTTTTAATGGTTTTAGGTGGTGAAAAGCGTGGCATTTCTAAAACAATTTTGAAACAGCTTGATCAATTAGTGTATATTGATTATGCTAGTGATTTCAAAATGGCTTTAAATGGTAGTAGTGCTGCCAGCATTTTAGCGTTTCAGCTAGCCTATCAAAAGATAAGGAAATAAAGCCTATGGCCAAACGTAAAGTGAGATTAGATCGGATTCTTATTTTAGTGTTAATTAGTAGTTTAACATTGATAGGACTTTGGGCAGGTTATCAGTGGTTTTTCGCTCCACATGATCCAGCTCCTTTAATGCGTTATCAAACTACAGCGGAACCAATTAGTGAAGTCCGCTATTATGAAAAACTTGATAACTTAACTATCGACGGTTTTTACCCAAAGTTAACAAAGACCGCTAATAATCAATTGGCTGAGTATCTTGAATCATTGATTCAAATAGAAAAAACAACGGTTACCCAACCAACTTATTTCTTAGTGGATTATAAATTGACTACTAGTGGTCAGAATCATAGTGTCATATTTTATAGCGCTAAAGGTCCAGAACTGGCTGAGTTAACTTATCAGTTTGAACGGATTTTTAATTTTAATGCCCAAGGAGAGTTGCTTGAACTAGCAGCGCTTTTTACTGGCGATTACTTAAGAGCTTTAGCTGGTCAAGCGCAACAAGTATTTTGGACTGACGCAAAACAACTACCACCGCTAAAATATTATGCGAGCCTAACAGCTGATAGTGCTAATTTTACTAATTATTATTTAAAAGACAATCAACTTTATTTAAGATTTCTTGGTTCAGCATTAGGTTTAGCTAACGATGACTGGGTTGAGGCTCCAATTGATCTTGCTACTTTGGCATATTATTTAAAAGAAGATTATCCCAGTCAAACGCCTATTTTAAAAACAAACGAAGACTTGTTTCCAATTCGTTATCTTGATTTAAGTAAACCACTAGTGGCTTTTACCTTTGATGATGGGCCTCATCGAACTGTTACTCCGCAAGTTTTGGCTAATCTTACGCAATATCAAGCGCGGGCTACCTTTTTTGTTTTAGGTTTAAATTTGGACCGCAACCGTGAAATTATCCAACAAATGGATAAAGCGGGGCATCAAATTGGTAATCACTCGTATAATCACCGAGATTTTACTAAATTGAGCGTAGCAGAAATTGAAAAGCAGTTGGGTGATACCAATCAATTGTTAATTGATATTATTGATAAACCTGCGGAAATTGTCCGTTTACCATTTGGCAATAATAGTTCAGTCATCCGAAATACCGTCGGTACGCCAATTATTTATTGGAGTATTGATACTAATGATTGGCAAAAAAGTCGGCAAAACGATGAGTTATTAGCGGAGTATATTTTAAAAGAAGTACGTGATGGTTCGATTGTTTTAATGCATGATGTTTATCAAACAACTGCTGATACGATCAAACTAGTTTTGCCAGAACTCATTAAACGGGATTATCAATTAGTAACGATTGCGGAGTTAGCTCATTTCCGTGAGTTAAGCCAATATCAAGCGGGCCAAGTTTTATTTAATGGTTATCCTAAGAAAAAATAACCTATGTCTAGGTTATTTTTTATTCTTCAGCTAAAATGACTTTATCGATGCCACCGACTTCTTCTTTTAGCAAGGTTTCAATACCGTGCGTCAAGGTAATATCGAGGGCATGGCAACCAATGCAAGCCCCATGCATTTTAACGGTAACAATACCTTCATCAAGGCTAACAAATTCAACGTCACCACCATCACGTTGGATATAGGGACGGATTTTCTCGATGACGTCAATAACTTGAAGTTCTTTATCTTGATACATCGTGACCTCCTTTAACGTATAAAGAAATAAAACAAGAGTGAAGTAGAAAAACCTAGGATCATGCCTGAGATTACTTCGATCCATTTATGGCCTAAGACTTCTTTGACTTTTAACAGATAAACGGGGTTCTCCAGATTTTTCTGGGTAATTGTTTCAATATCTTTAATCAACTGTTGGGTGATTTGGATATTGCGTCCCGCGTAAAAGCGCACGTTGGTGGCATCATAGGTCACCACTAAAAAGAAGACTAGGGTCACGGCAAAGATGGTGGAAGAAAAGTTCTCTACGATCCCGACGGCTAATAGTAAAGCTGAGACCATCGCAGTGTGCGAACTTGGTAAATTACCACTATCTAGCAATAAATGCCATTTCCAGCTTTTATGCTGCCAGTAATAGATTAAAGGCTTTAATACCTGGGCTATTATATTGGCAGTAAAGGCAGCGTAGAAGGGATACATCTGTTTTAACATGCTGTTCACCTCGCAGTTCATTATAGCACAATCAAGAATATTTTATGCTATAATTAGACCTGTGGAGTGATTTGTATGAAGTATTTTCCCGGAGCAATTGTTGAGGGTTTAGTGACTGGAATTAAGCCTTACGGTGCTTTTGTGGATATAGAAGGCAACGCTGGTTTAATTCATATTTCAGAAATAACTAGTGGCTATGTCAACGATGTCTATCGTTTTTTAAGTATCGGCGATAAAGTAACTGTCAAAATTCTTGATGTTGATCCCAAAAATAAACATTATCAATTATCATTAAAAGCTTTAAACCAGAAACGACTGTACTGGCATCGTCGGCAGTTAGTTTTCGGTGGCATCCCCCAGTTTACCCTCGGTTTTAAAACAGTGGCTGAGCAGCTACCGCATTGGTTAGCTGCAATTAATAAAGGAGTAAAAGATGATTAAACTGGATTTAAGTTATGCTGAGTTAGCCAGCGATTTAGCTAGTTATCAACCAGCGGTGATGGCTGCCCAAGCAGCACTAATGAATAAAACTGGCTTAGGTAACGATTATTTAGGTTGGTTAGATTGGCCAATTAATTATGACCAAGCTGAATTTGATCAAATTATTGCTTTAGGTAATGAAATTAAACAAAATGCTAATACCTTAGTTGTTTGTGGGATTGGTGGTTCTTATCTCGGAGCTCGAGCTGTGATTGACATGGTCCAAGGTCTTTATCCTGAACGTGATGTCGAAATAATTTATTTGGGAAATAGTTTTTCCGCTCCCCATTTAATGCAAATTCTTAAATATCTTACGACGCGCAACGTTTATGTTAACGTTATTTCAAAATCAGGTAAAACTTTAGAAACAGCTTTATCTTTTCGTTATTTAAAGCATTTTATGGAAGATAAGTATGGGGCAGATAGTCAAAAGCGGATTATCGTCACGACTGATCCGCAAGCTGGTTTATTGAAAAAAATGGCTGATAAAAATGGTTATCGCACCTTAACGATTCCAGCTGATATTGGGGGCCGCTTTTCTGTTAATACCGCTGTGGGCTTATTACCTTTACAAGCAGCTGGAATTGATATTCAAGCTTTTATGACAGGCTTTAAAAATGGCTATGAGCGTTATCGCTCAGCTGATCTAAATGAGAATCCAGCTTATCAATATGCGGTAGCCAGACGGATTTTAGAAAAACAAGGTAAGGGAGTTGAATTATTAGTTACTTATGAACCAGCCTTAGTCATTTTTGCAGAGTGGTGGAAACAACTATTTGGTGAATCAGAAGGTAAAGCGGAAAAAGGCATCTTTCCCGCTAGTGTGAATTTTTCTACTGATCTCCATTCGATGGGTCAATTCATTCAAGAGGGAACCAAGCTGTTATTTGAAACTATTATTCAAGTTGAAACTCCGATGAGTGATGATACTATTTTTTCTGTGAAAGATGATTTAGATGAGTTGAATTATTTAGCTGGTAAAACTTTACAGGAAATTAATCAATCCGCTGCTTTAGGCACCTTAGCTGCCCATCATGAAGCGGGTATTAATTGTTTAGTGTTAACGATTAAAGATACGTCAGCTAGTTCGGTGGGAGAACTAATGTATTTCTTCTTTCAAGCGATTGCGCTGAGTGTCTATCTTTTAAAAGAAAATCCTTTTGATCAACCAGGCGTCGAAGTCTACAAAGCTAAGATGCAAAATTTATTAAAAAAATAAACTCGCTACTGCGAGTTTTTACTTTGGAATAGTTTAGAGTAAGGTAATAAATTATTCGTATAGGTTAAATATAAGCCATTTACGTTTTGAACCGCTACTTCAGCTACTTCAGCGAGTGGTTGTTCAGTAATCCAAATCACCCCAATTGGTTCAGCTGGATGGGCTTGGTTATAAGTTTTAACAAAGTCTAAACCCCACTCATAGGAATTAATAAAGAAAGCCGTAGATAAGATATCAGCTAGTCCTGAATCATTTAAGATGATGACTACGGCGCGTTTGCCTTGGCTGGGGAATAGGGTGCTAGGATCAATTAGATGATGTTGGCGAACATCATGTTCATCAATATAAAAACGTTGATAATCACCGCTGGTTACCATCACCAGGTTGGCGGTGGTTTTTATCACATCTAAGCTTTGATTATCGCGCTTGGGACTTTCAATGCCTAAGCCCCAGGTGTCACCATTGCGTTTGGGACCCAAGATCTTAACATTCCCACCACCATTTATTATTCCATGAGTTAATCCAGCGGCGATTAAGGTTTCACTAAGTTTTTCTACAGCATAACCTTTAGCAATCGCTCCAACATCGAGTGATAACTTTGAATCCTTTATAAAAACAGTTTGGTTAACTTCATCAATTTCAACATTTTGCCAGCCAGTATGCTTTTTGGCTTGTTCTAATTCTGCTAGTGGGGGAGTTAAATAACGTTCGCCCCTATTATTATAAATTATTCCCATTTCACGATACTCATGCCAAATGTCGGTGAGGGCGCCTAAGGTGACATCAAAAGCACCAGCTGTTTCGTTAGTCCATTTCCGGGCTAACACTAATAAATCAATAATGGGTTGAGCCACCTTTACCGGTGCTATACCGGCTTGCTCATTAATCGTTTTAATATTATTAATGTTTGGGTAAGGCTCTTCATTAAAACTATCAAATAACTGATGGAAGTACTGACCTTCCCTTAACATTAAATTATAATAAAACTGAAATTCAGCTTCATCTTTTGTTTCCGCTATTAATTGAAAGGCGGTATCAAAACCTACCTCAAAGGTAGTTTGGGTAAATAATTGATAAGCTGGGGGTTGAGCTTGACAGCTAGCTAACAAGAGCCAACTGATTAATAAGAGTTTTTTCATTTGATCACCTGACTTATTATAACACAGCTATTTTGATGGTTAAAATACTTAGTGTATTTTTTCACTAATATGCTATAATAATTTTGTTAAATGAAATGAAAGGGAAGTGAAAGTATGGCATTATTGATCGGCCCCATGAGACAAAAAATAGCTGGGCACAAAGACTTAACCGATCAAAGTGAAGTCTTAGCGATTAAAGATTCTCCACTGATTTACCTGCCTTTAGCTAATGGCAATTCAGCAACAGCTGACCTATTAGTCGAAGTTAATGATTATGTTAAAGTGGGGACTAAAGTCGCAGTGGTTAATGATAATTTTAAAATTCCGCTATATTCGAGTGTTTCTGGCCAAGTAGTGGCAGTAGAACAACTTTTGCATGGTTCACGGAAACGTGTCAAGCATTTAGTGATTCAAAATGATTTTAAGTATGAAACAGAGACAGCTGTAAAACCGCTGGATGTTAATCAAGCTTCAAAAGAAGAGTTGATTAATCTGACCCACGAAGCTGGTTTAGTTGGCTGTGGTGGAGCGGGTTTTCCCACTTATGTGAAATATAAATTTGCGAAAGATATTCACACTGTACTAATCAATGCGGTTGAATGTGAGCCATTTATTACTGCAGATTATCGCGAAGTTAAAGCCAATATCGATTATTTAATTTTAGGTGTTGAAGCAATGCTTAAAATGGCAGAAGCTAGCAGTGTTAAAATTGCGATTAAATCTGATAAGCCAGCTTTGATTACTTTAATCAATCAAGCTATAGCGAATAAACCTGCTTTAAGTGTTGTTAGTGTTCCTTGCGCTTATCCCATGGGCTGGGAACGGACATTAGTCTATGAAGTCTTTAAAAAACGCTATGACCAATTACCAAGTGAAGTTGGAGTGATTGTTAATAACGCAACAACTGCGATTCAATTAGGGAAAGCGTTAACTAATGGTAGTCCGATTGTGGAAAAAGTGGTTACCTTTAGTGGTGATGGCTTAAAGACACCGAAAAACGTTTTAGTTCCCGTTGGTACAAAAGTTAAAGATATTATTAGTAAATTAGATGGCTATGTCAGTGAAGATGTCGTTTTATTGGCCGGTGGGCCAATGATGGGTAATGCGATGCCAAATGAAGACTTCGTGATTAGCGCTTATACCAATGCGATTACTGTAATGGTACATCAACCACGGCATACCATTGCTTGTTTACGTTGTGGTTCATGTAGTGAACATTGTCCAGCTGGTTTACAACCAGTTAGAATTATGCAGATGGATGAAAAAGGCGACTATCAAGCCTTAGCAAAATTACGCCCACAAGAATGTATTGAATGTGGTCTTTGCTCATTTGTTTGTCCATCGCAAATTGAAGTCACCGAAGCGGTCCGTCAAGCAAAACGACGGTTAGCTTTAAAGCAATAAGGAGGAACCGATGAAATTTACGATGCGTCCTAATCCAAGCCAGTTTCAAACCCAAAAAACAGCGCATATCATGCGGGATTTAACGATTGGCTTGTTAGTAGTTTTTGGCTTTGCGTTAACTTTTTATTATAAACATCCCGCTTATGGTGGTGCTTTTGTTAGTCATATTCTCATCATGATGGTAATTTCGGTGGGAATTTCCGTTGGTACTGAAGCGCTGTGGGCCTTAGCGCAAAAGAAACCAGTTTTAACTTACTTACAAAACTCATTTCCTTGGGTAACTGGTATCATTATTACTTTAATTATGCCAGCTAACTTATCTTATTATGGTTTAGCGGTTGCTTCATTATTAGCGATTGTCTTAGGAAAGTTAGTTTTTGGTGGATTTGGTCATAATATCTTTAACCCAGCAGGCGTAGCCCGAGGCGTTGTTTTTACAAGTTTCGCCACAGCAACAGTCGCTGATTTAGTGATCGGAGCAACTCCCGTTAGTACTTTTAATAGTTTAGGTTGGTTAGTTAGTGATAACGCAGCTTTAACAAAATTGTTTGCGGATTTTGGTGGAGTTTTAAATGTCTTAATCGGCTGGCATGCTGGTTCAATTGGCGAAACTGGTGCTTTAATTATTTTATTAGTAGGGGCTGTTTTAGCTTGGCGAAAAGTGCTTGATTGGCGTGTACCAGTAGTTTACTTAGCCACGATTTTTGTTTTAACTGGTTTAGTTGGAACCATGCATGGCTTAGGTATTCTTTATCCGTTATATCATGTGTTAACTGGTGGGGCGATTTTTGGGGCCGTCTTTATGTTAACTGATCCCGTCACTAATCCGACCTCGGTTAGTGGTCGCATTATTTTTGCTTTAGGGGCAGGTATTTTAACGGTGTTATTAAGATTAATGTCTAATATGCCAGAAGGAGTTGTCTTCTCAATTTTATTGATGAATTCTTTAACGCCAGTGATTGAGAGTGCGACTGATGGCCAACAAATTAAGTCATATAAAAAATATAAAATTTTAATTGGATCATTAGCTATTGTTGGGATCACCATTTCGTTTCTAGCTGGATCTTCGTTAGTTAAACCCGAAGTTACTCCCGAACCAGAAGTACCAACGGTCCAATTAAACGATGAAAAACTAAAATTCAATGATCCAATCTTAGATAACTACGAGGGTGAAGTTTTCGCTAAAACTGATGATGGTAATGTTAGAACTTACCATATTAAAGTTAATGGTTATGGTCTAGTTGATAATGATGGTAGCCATGGCGGCACTTATTCGCAAAATGAATATGAAATCAAAGTTGATTTAGCCGAAAAGAAAGTTATTAGTATTGTTTATCTCCATTTCGGTGATACCCCAGGTTTTGGCGACCGAACCGTCAATGAAGCTTATTATGAACTATTTGAAGGTATCTCAACGCTTGATTATGAGCAAGAAATCAATACAGCTACTAAAGCTACCCGGACGAGTCGCTCGATGATTAAAGCGGTAAAGATCGTCATGGATGATTTAGGTAAATAGGAGGGCTGGATGAAAAAAACTTTAAAACTAACAAGTTTTCTCTTAGTCATTGGTTTGGTGGCTGGAATTGTCTTAGCTGGCATGAATCAGCTAACCGCTGAACGCATTAATGCTCAAAAGCTGAAAGCTGAAATTGAAAATCTAGATAAGATTTTCCCTGGGGCTACCTTCGAGGAAATTGAAGTTACTAATGATAATAGTAAATTAATTGATAAAATCTTTATCGCGAAGGATAAAGGTTATGTTTATAAAGCTAGTGCTCAAGGCTTTAGTGATGTTTTAACAATCATGCTCGGCTTTAGCGATGCTGGTAAAATTGTGGGCTTTGAGGTAGTTTACTTTAATGATACTCCCGGGATTGGGGATGCTGTAACGGAAACGACCTTTAAAGATCGGATTGTCGGTATTAATAGCAATGATAAAGTAGCAACTATTAGTGGGGCTACCGTGAGTTCAACCGCCGTGATTAAAGCGCTGGATGCAGCGAAAGCGCACTTTAATGCTTTAAAAGGAATTACTGGTGAAGGGAAAGAACCACTACCAGAAGTACCAACGGTCCAATTAAACGATGAAAAACTAAAATTCAATGATCCAATCTTAGATAACTACGAGGGTGAAGTTTTCGCTAAAACTGATGATGGTAATGTTAGAACTTACCATATTAAAGTTAATGGTTATGGTCTAGTTGATAATGATGGTAGCCATGGCGGCACTTATTCGCAAAATGAATATGAAATCAAAGTTGATTTAGCCGAAAAGAAAGTTATTAGTATTGTTTATCTCCATTTCGGTGATACCCCAGGTTTTGGCGACCGAACCGTCAATGAAGCTTATTATGAACTATTTGAAGGTATCTCAACGCTTGATTATGAGCAAGAAATCAATACAGCTACTAAAGCTACCCGGACGAGTCGCTCGATGATTAAAGCGGTAAAGATCGTCATGGATGATTTAGGTAAATAGGAGGACCGGATGAAAAATAAAAATATTTTAACCGCAGGTATCTTAAGAGAAAATCCCGTCTTTGTTTTAGCATTAGGCTTATGTTCAGCGCTCGCCATTTCCAATTCGTTAGATAACGCTTTGGGGATGGGAATCGCGATGACGTTTGTCTTATTACTATCAAATACGATTATTTCTTTATTACGTAAATTTACTCCCGATGAAGTACGAATTCCTGTCTTTATTGTGGTAATTGCGACGATTGTTAAATCAGTCGAGATGTTGCTAGCTGCCTATACACCTGATCTTTCTTCTTCTTTAGGCGTCTTTATTCCACTCATTACCGTTAATTGTATCGTGTTAGGTCGAGCTGAAGCTTTCGCTAAAGATAATACGGTTTCTTTAAGTATTTTAGACGCGATTGGGATGGGGATTGGTTATACTTTAGCCTTAGTTTCGGTGGCAGTGATTCGCGAAATTCTTAGCTCTGGTGCGTTAGTTTTAAGTAATCCATTTACTAGTAGTGAAATTTTCCGCTTAAATCTTTTAAGCAGTAATTTTAAAATTGCTTTATTTGGTACACCAGCGGGTGCGTTTATTGTTTTCGCTTTTGTGATTGCAAGTGTCAATGCCTTTAATAAGGCGCAAGCCAAGAAAGAAGGTAAGTAAGATGCAATTAATTTCCTTGATGTTAACGGCGATTATTTTTAATAATATCGTCTTAAGTAAGATGTTAGGTTTATGCCCAGCGATGGGTGTGTCTAATAGTAAAGAATCTTCCACTGGGATGGGTTATGCAGCGATGTTTGTCACGGTCGCAGCAGGCCTAGTATCTTATGGTATTTATCATTTACTGTTAGTTCCTCTCCATATTACGTTTATGGATTTATTAATCTTTATTTTAGTAATTGCAAGTCTCGTTCAATTAGTTGAAATGATGATGAAGAAATCATTTCCAACTTTATATAAATCTCTAGGGATTTACTTACCCTTAATTACTACTAACTGTATGGTGCTATTTGTTGCTTTAGAAAATATTAACCAACGTTTTAATTTCCTTGAAGCAGTAGTTTATTCCTTTAGTGTACCAATTGGCTTTGCTTTATTGTTAAATATCTTCGCGGCTATTCGTGGAAGATTAGCCACGGCGGATGTTCCAGCTGCTTTTCAAGGGATTCCGATTGCGATGATTACACTTGGGATCATGGCCATTGCCTTTAGTGGCTTAGCAGGGATTATCTAATGGAACTATTTTTTGGTTTATTATTACTGATTGGCTTAGCTGGTTTTTATGGCATAGTTTATGTCTTAAATGGTAAAACAGCCCAACCAGTTGGCTGTCCGTTAGCTGAACAAGGTTGTAGCGGTTGTGCTATTGGGGCAAGACATTAGGAGGAAGAGATGATTGAATTTGTTTCAGCTGTTGGCGTAATGGCTGGTATTAGTGCAATTTGTGGCTTAGCTTTAGGTATTGCTAGCGAAAAGTTTGCGGTGGTAATTGATAATCGGATTGCCGATGTGACCGCTTTATTACCGGGTTATAATTGTGGAGCTTGTGGACATCCGGGTTGTGAAGCTTTTGCGACCGCTTTAGTGGATGAAGAAGAGACTACAATTTCTAAATGTCGACCTTCGAAACCAGAACAACGCGCTACCATCCTGGCTTACTTTGAGCAATATGCCAAAGATCACGGTACAGCTTTAAAACATAAGATTTAATTAATAACGACTAGCTTAGCTAGTCGTTTTCTTATTTATTAATTTTAATATGTTATAATGAGGCTATGAAAAAAAGACTATTAAATGTGATTGGGATAACATTAATTATTAGTGGGTTAGTTTTGTTGGCTATCCCATCACTAACAAGTTACTGGCTAAAAAGTCATACCCAAGATTTAAATGATTATACCGAGGAATTATCTTACCAAGATTTACAAGAGAACTTTTTAAATCCAGCGGATTTTGATTTAGAAACTATTGATTTTATTACTCCTTCTAAAACTTTTAGCCAAATAAGAAAGACTAAAATCAATTATCATCAAATTATTGGTCAGCTTGTTATCCCGAGTTTAAATCTTAATCTAACTATGTTTAATGGCATTAATAATGCGAATCTTTTTGCTGGTGTCGCAACGATGAAGGCGAATCAAAGCATGGGGGAAAGAAACTTTGCTTTAGCCGGTCATACGACTTTAAGTAAAGGAGCTTTGTTTACTGACTTATATAAAATTCAAACGGGATCAATTGTTCGAATTAGCGATAAGCAAACAATTTATCTTTATAAAATTTATCAAACGGCAGTAGTATCGGTTTACGATAGTTATTTGATTGAAGATGAAGAAGCCAAAAAACATGGTAGTCCAATTATTTCATTAATGAGTTGTTATCAACATAACCAATCAAAACGCTTTTTTGCTTTTGGAGAACTAATTGAAACATTACCGTATACTAAATATGCGTTAGAAAAACCGCAAGAAGAATAAAGAACCACCTTGGTGGCTCTTTTTAAATAATTTGGAAGTGTTTTAAGGCTAAGGCGATACCATCTTGATCAACCGCACTAGTAACATAATCCGCATGTTCTTTAACAAAGTCTTCAGCGTTACCCATCGCAACGCCTAAGCCCGCTTTTTCTAACATAATCGCATCATTACCAGCATCCCCAAAGACAGCGACGTTTTCCCAACTTAAGCCATAATGATTAATAACTGATTCAATCGTTTTACTTTTATCAATGCCTTGCGGGAAAGCTTCTAAAGAATCACCAATCGCATAAACTACATCAATGGATGGAATTAATTCTTTTAACTTTCGTTTATGAGATCTCGGCCCAATAATAAAGACACCCATCGGTAAACTAGTTTGACTATTTGTTGGCATGTCCTCAGCTTTGATAATGTGGTGGGTTCGAAGATCCCCTCTAAGATATTCTTGGACAAACTCTTCGTGGCGAATAATGGTTGAAACAAATTTCTCATATTTAAAGCCGGCTAATAAATTATTTTCTTTGACATAATTAATAAGCAGCTCTACTTCAGTGGGAGTAAAGAAATGGCCTTCAATAGTTTCTCCGGTCCCGTCAGTTAAACAAGCTCCATTAATGGTAACGTAATGTTCTGGTTGTACTCGCTGTTTGATATCTTCTTGAATTAAATAATAAGCGCGTCCGGTCGCGATTAAAACATGTATTCCTAAGGCCTTGGCTTGATTAATAGCGGCTAAAGCAGATTCTTCGACGGTATCTTTCCCATAGGTTATTAAGGTTCCATCAATATCGAAAACGAGTAATTTTATCTTTGGCATAATTTCCTCCATAGTTACTATTGTAGGGTAATTACCTTAAAATGCAACAGAAAGGCGATAATTTTCATTTTACAAATGACGTGACCTTTGGTATAATTTGATAAATTATTTGGTGTTTAAGGGGGTTATTTTATGGATACCATGAATGGAAAAGTCTTAAAAGAAGGTTATACGTTCGATGATGTTTTGTTAGTACCAGCTTTTTCCAAGGTCGTACCGGCTGAAGTGGAGATTAAAACTCGCTTAACACAGAAAATCGTGTTAAATATGCCGATTTGTTCTGCGGCGATGGATACTGTAACCGAGCAAGCCATGGCTTTAAAAATGGCATTACTAGGTGGGATTGGTTTTATTCATAAAAATATGACAAAAGAAGAACAAGCTGCGATGGTTAAATTTGTTAAAGATCATCCGATTGATCAAAGTTATGATCAAGCTTGTGTTGATAGTGCGGGACGCTTAGTTGTGGGCGCAGCAGTCGGGGTTAGCCCTAATACTTTAGAACGAGTACATGATTTAGTCGCTGCGGGAGTTGATATTATCGCAGTCGATAGTGCCCATGGTCATTCCTTAGGCGTAATGAACACCGTTAAAACCATCAGAGAAGTTTATCCTGAGATTGATATCGTTGGTGGTAATGTGGTTACTGCGCAAGCCGCCATGGATTTAATTTATGCTGGTGCTACCTGTATTAAAGTTGGGGTGGGACCAGGATCCATTTGTACGACGCGAGTTATCAGCGGGGTTGGGGTACCACAATTAACCGCCGTTAATGACGTTTGGCAAGTCGCGCGAACTTATAAGATTGGTGTTATTGCGGATGGTGGTATTAAGCTATCTGGTGATATCGTTAAAGCTATCGCAGCTGGTGCGGATTGTGTGATGTTGGGTGGCTTATTAGCGGGTAGTGAAGAAGCACCGGGTGAAGTTTTTGAAGTTAATGGAAAATTAGTTAAAGCTTATGTTGGGATGGGGTCTTTAACTGCCATGCAACGCGGCTCTAGTGATCGTTATTTCCAAGGTGGTCAAGCTGATCTAAAGAAACTAGTCCCCGAAGGCATTGAAGCAACAATTGCTTATCAAGGAAAAATTGATAATGTGATTTATCAAATGCTGGGCGGCTTACGCTCTGGTATGGGTTATTGTGGTTGTAAGAATATTCGCAAACTAAAAGATAACGCTCATTTTATTAAAATAACTGGTGCGGGTTTACATGAATCCCATCCTCATGATGTGGAAAATGTGAAGGAGGCACCAAATTATAATGTTCGCTAAAATAGCGGTGTTGGATTTTGGCTCATATAGCCAAACCTTAGTTAAAAGGATTCGAGCTTTAGAAGTTTATGCTGAGTTATACGATTATAATGTGAGCTTAGATGTTTTAAAAGCTGACGAGATTAAAGGCATAATTTTATCAGGTAGTGCTTTAAGTGTTTATGATGAAAACGCTTATTTAGTTGATCCTGCCATTTTTAAACTCGATAAACCGGTTTTAGGTGTTTGTTATGGGATGCAGTTAATGGCTCAGTTACTAGCGGGCGAAGTTAAGAAAATGGTAGCGGAAGAGTTAAAAGAAACTAACGTGATGATTACGCAAATGACCCCTTTAACCAAGGGGGTTAATCAGCCATTTTTAGTCTGGATGGAACATCAAGACTATTTAACTAAGCTACCGACTGATTTTATTAATAGTGGTGAGACTGACCAAACTCCGCACGCCATGATGTATCATTCATCTTTACCATTATATGGTGTCCAATTTCATCCGGAGATTTTAGCTAATCAAGCTAACCAACAAATCTTACGTAATTTTCTTTTTGATATTTGTCAACTAAAACCAGATTGGACGATGGCAAACTTTGTTAAATATCAAGTCGCAGAAATTCGCCAACAAGTCCAAAATGACCACATCATTTGTGGGCTATCTGGTGGTGTCGATTCGAGTGTGGTGGCGATGCTGTTAAACCAAGCGGTACCTGACCAATTAAATTGTATTTTGATTGATCATGGTTTAATGCGAAAAAATGAAGCCCAAGCAGTAATTAAAATATTTAGTGAACAATTTAATTTACGCCTTAAAGCCGTTAACGCCCAAGACATTTTCCTGTCAGCTTTAAAAGGGGTGACTGACCCAGAAACAAAACGTAAGATAATTGGCAATAAATTTGTTGAAGTCTTTAGCGCTGAAGCAAATTTAATTCCAGCTGCTAAATGGCTTGCTCAAGGAACGATTTATTCCGATGTCATTGAATCTGGTTTAACTTCTAAGAAGTTTGTTAAATCTCATCATAATGTTGGCGGTTTACCAAAAGATTTAAAGTTTAAGCTTTTAGAACCATTAAAAATGTTATTTAAGGATGAAGTTCGTACCTTAGGCAGTTATTTAGGTTTAAGTGATGAACTAATTAACCGCCAACCGTTTCCTGGCCCTGGTTTAGGTGTAAGAATTATTGGCGAAATAACTGCTGAGAAAATTAGATTAGTGCAAGAGAGTGATGCAATTATGCATGAAGTGCTAAAAGAAGCTGGCTTGGCCAATCATATCTGGCAATTCTTTCCCGTTTTGACTGATACTACTTCGGTTGGAGTAACAGCGGGTGAGCGAACTTATGGTCATCTTTTAGCCTTACGAGCAGTTAATAGTAGTGATGCCATGAGTGCAACAATAGCTGAAATACCTTATCCAGTTTTGAATAAAATCATGGAACGGATTATTAGTGAAGTTCCTGGGATTAATCGGGTAGTGTACGACATCACTTCAAAGCCGCCAGGCACGATTGAGTGGGA
>CAZAZP010000003.1:0-69411 GCA_964489695.1 uncultured Erysipelotrichaceae bacterium
GATGCTGACCTTTTATAATTCTAATACTATTAATTTTAAAGTCAACAAAAGAAACCTAGTTAACTCGATTAAAAAGAAATCAGCTTGATAATCAAGTTTTAAATTACCACAAGCTACTTCGAGTATTATCAATTATGTACGTTTCAGCTAAATTAACGATCTCGTTACGAAGTTTCGTTGCATTTTCTCCTTTATAAATTGAATATTTACCAATAGCTATTTTTCTGGTTGCACCTCCTATTATCAATTGTTTAAATATTTAAACTTAATTAAGTCAAAATATGCTCATTACTGCATTGTTCAATCATCATACCCAAAAACTCACAGCCCAAAATTAAATTTACTAGTCAAATATCAAAAGACACGAAAACAAAGAAATGTATTTTTATATTATACACATTTTAATATGACTACTTACTCAATTTTTTTTAAGTTAATAATTCAGTTAATATACGGTTAACTTCTGGGAATGGTAGATCGACAACAATTTTGCAGGTTACTTTCTTCCGCAATTGAAGCCTTTTAACTCAACTTATAACAAATCCCAGACTCTATGAAGTGGTAGTAACTTCTCCGATACCAGTAATGTAAATCATCGGTTGTATGAAGTGTTTTAGCGATATACTTCCCATCAGTTACTTTCTTATAAAACTTCTTTTTAAAGTATTTAATGGTCAAAATTTTAAATTCCCATACTCCCGGTGCCTCTCCTTGAGAAATAAAATTAAATCCCTGTTCATCTTCATAAATAACCTCACCAATAACCAGATGACCTTTATCGGTATCAAAAAATCTTAAATGGTCCTCGTGCATATGTACATCCATCGCAATACTAGAAAAATCATTATCATCTGTCATTTTCAAAACATAGATTGCTCTTCTATCCATTTTTTATCTCCTATCTTTGGTTTGTAAGCCCTTCATCTATTGACTCATATTTATAATGCAGTGCAGCTTCTAGCAGCTCTCAAGCACTCATTTATAAGTTAGCATCCAAAAATATAGCTGTCCAATCACAATCCCCCATTATCTATCTCCAACATTGGATTTAGTTATAGTAACATTGTCAAATGCTCTATTAAATAAAATGGAAACTATTAGTTAACTCTTGGCTGATGTTGGATTTAATGTGACTATAAAATCGAGCATAACCTTTTGGATTAGACTTTCTTATTTTTAAAAAGCTATCCTGATGTAAAAACAAGGAGCTACCCATTTTTTATTTGATAAAATATTGGTCTACGTGTAATAACACGGTCTATTATTTCAAATTTGTCTTTAAGTATAGGTATTTTAAGTATAGCAGATATATAATTTCTTAACTAGTCAGTACTCCCCTTCGGATAGAAAAACCTGAATTGAGAAGCATTTGTATGACTTGGAATTAATTAAAAATTGGCTGCATGTTGTCATTGCCACTGCTATCGACTTGCTAGTCTTTAACTAAGCGTGATCAACTCCCTTCGATGTTATTAGACTAATAAGAGAGAGAATGAAAGAGATAGCTAGCTACTTGAGTGGAGAACAACAAAAGAAAACGGTGAAGTATATCGAAGTTCGGGTTACTAAAAATCCAACGAGGTTAAAGATTTTATTGGATACCTAACAAGCATTTGATAAAACAAAATAAAGTCTAGTCGAAAAACGAAACCTTTAATTACTGCTAGCGAAGAAAAACTTCAGAAAATAAAGAAACAGCAAAAGTATTACAAAAGACTCTGCGGTAACTCGCATAACCTAGAATTTCTCGATTGTGTATGAGTCAATGATATTGGGGAAAGGATGCAGCCAGGTTATATTATCTCGATTTTCCAAAACTATTAGACTAACATGGTTTTGGAAGTATTCGCTTTCATGATTTCAGACCTAGTTGAGCTAGTTTGTTTTTGGACAATGTAGCTATGAAGCAGATCCAAGGTTAGCTCGGGTCAAGTGACTTTTCAACTACAGCTAATAGCGATGGCCATCTTGATTTCATATCTCAATAAAAAAACGACTTACATTGATAAAGTAAAATAGTTGAATTTTAGCGGAGAGAACTGGGCCCCTTATGACACCTTATAAAATAGATTCTCTAAAAACTTTTGGAGAGAACTAAAAGCACTTTTAACATAAAAAAAGCGTATTCAGAGTCACCTGTCGTTGATAAATAAATTTTGAAGGTAATTCTATGAAAAAGAAAAGCAAGTGCGATCATCTGCTGAAAGAGTATCCTGCAGTCATTTCTAAAGACCAATTTTATAGGATATGCAGCATCAGCAAGAAAACAGCAAAGCATCTCCTGGACAATGGACTTGTACCTTGTATTGATAGTGGGAAGAAAACTCGAAAATACAAGATAGAAATGGTTGATGTGATTCAGTATCTAGAAGAAAGAGATGTTGATCCAGATAAATTTACAGCTCCAATAAGCTAGTATAAAAATGATTATGGTAGTAGAGAGTATACTCCTAAGAAAAAATCCTTAACGACTAAGGAAAAGCAAAAATTAAAAGTCAAGTATATTCATCTAATGAAAGGTTATCCGGAAGTATTAACCACCAAGGAAATAGCAACCATAACCAGCTATAACCGTAATTCGGTTTCAAAGTGGTTTTCCAAAGATTTGCTAAAATATCTTCATATGGGCTCTCAATACTTAGTGCCCAAAACTTATTTACTAGGATTTATGATGGGGCCTCATTTTAGGGGATTAAAGGGGCGTTCCGAATGAAATTCATCACACTTCCTATATAGATTCAACTTGTTTACACTTATAACTATAAAAGCATGCATTAATTAACCGACAAAATATAAAAAATGTCAGCATTCTAATGCAAATTTGATGACTGAAAATTGCTGCCCACACCAATGGGTGGCTTTTTTATGCGGAGAAGGTGGAATTCCCGCTGAGCGCTCTCGCTCTCTTAGGCCAGGACGGGTGAATGCACCCAAGGTCGCATCTACTTCTTCCGCCCGTTCTCATCCCACCCTATTGTCTTCACCTTTATAAAATAAAATACCAGGTCTTTCGACTTGGTAGCTTTCAACAAAGTGGCGGATGAGGAGAGATTTGAACTCTCGCCAGCGTTACCACTGCTATCGGTTTTCGAGACCGACCCCTTCAGCCGCTTGGGTACTCATCCACGATTTTTATTATAACAAATTCAGCCCAAAAATAAAGAAAAACCACCAAGTGGTTTATTGAAGGATTGGTGGAGCCTATCGGGATCGAACCGATGACCCCCTGCGTGCAAGGCAGGTGCTCTCCCAGCTGAGCTAAGACCCCATAACGCATCTATTTTGGTGGGCCTGAATGGACTCGAACCATCGACCTCACCCTTATCAGGGGTGCGCTCTAACCAGCTGAGCTACAGGCCCTCGTGCTTATAAATGCTTTATTAATATATCATTTAATCAAATCAGTGTCAACCAAAAAAGTTGGTTTTCTTAGCGGAATAAAGATTAAACTAACCCAGCTGCTAATAACTTAGGATAATCGTGTAAAGCACCTTCATAAATTAAAGATAGACCCGGCTGATGAGCAAAATCCATCGGTTTAGTTAAGCCTGGCGCTTTAGCTAAAATGTTAATTCCACTCCGCTGTAATACCGTCGCCACAAACTGCGAACAAAAATATTTATTTTCTCGCTCCAATGGTTTATTGACTAACGCGGTCATGACTCCCGCAAAATTATAACCATACTTCTTTTGGCCAATAATAAATCCCTCAATCTCTTGTTCTAAACTTTGGTATTGCTTTTCACTCACCGTAATCTCATATAGTTGACAAGTGGCAGATTTAAATTTCTTAAAAGTCCCATTTTTAAGATCTTCTTGGACAAAGCCTGCAATAATGGGGTTATTGGGTTTAAGACGCGCAAAACTATACATCCGCGTCAATTCCTTATTCAAAGAAATTGAAGCATGGGCGTAAGGATCTTTAGTATAATAGTGAATCGCTTTAGATGGCACTGAGCCACTATAGGATAATAATAAATAAATCTTTTTGCTCATATCGCTCCAATAATTAGTAACCATTTAATCTTACCGTTTAAGCCACGATATTTCAAGTTAGTCAGTTTGTTTATCAGGATAATGATATTGGTGGTTAAACTTAACAAATCGTTCGGTAATCAGATGAGGTCGACTAATAGCTGAACCAATCGTTACCATATCAGCTCCAGCTCTTAAAACTGCCTTTAAATCAGCAACTTCCCAAATACCCCCTTCACCATTGATTGGTAAATTAATGGTTTCTTTCATTTGTTTAATCAATACTAAATCAGGCTCTCCCGTAATAACCAACGGAGATAAAGTCGTTGCGACAATATCAACTAATCCACTAAGTTGCGCTACCTTAGCATCTGCTAAGGAAGTACAATCCGCCATAATTAAAATATGTGGGGCAAAATCTTTAATTAAGCGTAATAATTCAAAATAATCTTCCACGGTCCGAAAATTATTAATTCGACTATCAAGACCAATGATATCAGCACCCGCATCAATCAAAGCTTGGGCGGATAAAAAATCAGGTGTAATAAAAACTCCCGATAATTGATCTGTTTCTACCTTATCAATTCCAATTAACGGAAAATCACCCAGCTCACGAATCGCTTTAATATCTTGAGTCCAACAAGCGCGAATCCCCGCGGCACCACCTAGCAAGGCACTTTGGGCCATCGCGCGCATCTGCTTGGGACCATAAAGCGGAGTATCGGGGTAAGCTTGGGTCGAAACAATAATCTGACCAGTTAGTTTTTTTATAATTTGGTGCATAAAGACTCCTTTTACCACACATGGGGGATTAGAAGATCAGTAACTTGTTTTTGATAATCAGTATAACCAATTAAATTTTCTTGAAGTAGTTTATCCTCAAAATAAGTTCGTAGAAAAACAATAATCCAAATCAAAGCCGTCATTATAAAAACTTTTAAATTTAAGAAAATTAAAGCCATGCCGAGACTAGTTAATAAATTGGCTAAATAAGTCGGATGACGAACAATTTGGTAAACACCAGCTGTAACGACACTTTGCGTTTTATCAGTTTGTATGCGGGCGGAAACTTCTAAAAAGGGATTGACGATTAAAGCTGCGGTAGCTAACAAGCTACCAATTGTAATTAAAACTAAACCAAAAACCAGACTAGTAATTTCAAATTTTACAGCAGTAAATTCAAGACCAATGATTAAGTAAAGCACAAAGAAATCTAATAACCAAAAGCTAATTACCAATATTTTATCAATCAAAGGAGTTGATGGGTCTAACCGATTGCGAGCAGCTAAGACAGCGGGATTTTTTCGAGCCACAATTATACTTAAAATTAAAGTTAAAACTATCGCATAGCTAAAATAAAGCGCTACTTGCCAATTCAGAGCGCCTTTTGATCCAAGTAAAAATAACCCTAAACCAATAAATCTTTGGAGCATTATTTTTAATAATGAAGTATAAAGTTGTTTTTTCATTAAGTCCTCACTTTAAATCTATTGTGTGAAATTACGCCGGCTTTGTCAAGAAAACAAAACCTAGTCATTAAGACTAGGCGATAAGCTGTTTGGTGGAGACAAGGGGACTTGAACCCCTGACCTTTTGAATGCCATTCAAACGCGCTCCCAGCTGCGCCATGCCCCCATTAATAGCTCTTTTATTATAACATAAGATTAGCTAAAGCCAACTCATATTGGCTTAGGCCGATCATAAAAGTACTTCAAAACCGACATCGTAAAACTAAAGCCAATTAAAATCAAAATTAAGGTTAAACCAATGACGGTTGATAACGGCACGAGATCTAAAAATACTGCTAGTGGACTAAAAGGTAAATAAATCGTCACTCCAGCCACTCCTAATAAAACTGCCAATAATATTGGTTGAAGTCGTTGTTTTAAAATTGAGGTGGTTGAGCGCATAATTAATAATTGAACTAGTTCCGTTAACACCGACAACACAAACCAACTAGTTTGAAAAACAACTGGTGAGACCTGTAAGCCAACTAATAAGATGAAAAAAGTTAAATAATCAGACAATGTACTAATTAAACCAAAACTAAACATCACTCTTTTTAAAGCGCTTAAATCAAAATGAACTGGTTTAGCTAATTGTTGTTTTAAAACTTCATCTTGGGTTAACAACATGACAGGTAAATCAGTTAAAAAATTAATTAAGAGTAATTGTTTAGGCAATAATGGTAAAAATGGTAAAAATAACGCCGCCCCCGCCAGACTAATAATGTTGCCAAAATTAGCACTTAAAGTTAACATTAAATACTTTTGCGTGTTAATAAAAGCTGTTCGGCCAATTTCAATTCCACGCGACAGCACTGCTAAACTTTTTTCTAATAAAACTAAATCTGCCGCTTCTTTCGCGACACTAACCGCACTTTTGACCGAAATCCCGACATCCGCCGCATGTAAAGCTACGGCATCATTAATCCCATCACCTAAATAACCGACTACTTTCTGTTGTTTTTTTAAACTAAGAATTATTTGTTCTTTTTGTAAGGGATCAACTTCCGCAAAAATTGTGGTGTTTAAAACAGCTACTTGTTGTTGTTCAGGTGTTAGTTTCGCCCAAGCTTGACCAGTAATGACGGATTTTAGTGGCAGTTTTAAACTTTGAGCGACGCTTTGACTAACTGCCAAATTATCTCCAGTAATAATCTTTAGCTCAATCCCAAGATTTTCTAAATGTTTGATAGTAGCTTTAACACCAGCTTTGGGTGGATCATAAAATAACAAAAACCCCAGCAAGTTTAGTTTGCTTTCTAGCTCTAGTTCGTGTTTAATTGGTTCAGTTAAAAAGCGATTGGCCAGAGCTAAAACACGAAAACCCGCCGCACTATAATTATTAAAGAGTTTTTCAATCGCTTGATAAGTTTTTTGATCTAGTGGTAGTTGGTCGAGTTCATTTTGATAAGTCACACAAAGAGGTAAAACTTTACTAACTGCTCCCTTACAAATTAAACGTTGCTGCTGATTGGTTTGGACAATCACACTTTGACGTTGACGTGAAAAATCAAAGGCTAATTCCCCCATTTTTAAAGGTACATCTTTAGGCTTACTGCCAGCTTGCATAATGGCTTGATCTAGCGGATTCGCATAACTACTTTGTAAGCTGGCGTTAAGATAAGCTTCTTTTAGTACTAATTCATCCGGTAGTCCTAACGCATTAACCCCACGATCAAGTTTAATAACTCCAGCTGTTAACGTGCCCGTTTTATCAGTACATAAAACGGTTAAACTACCTAAGTTTTCAAGTGAAGTTAAATGACGCACTAACACACCATGCTTTGCCATTTTAAGTGACCCACGGGATAAAGTAATATTGACAATGGCTGGTAATAATTGGGGCGTTAACCCGACCGCTAACGCTACTGAAAAAAGTAATGAAGTCAAAAATGGTCGCTCAAATAATAAGTTAACCACTAAAATAAAACTCGTTAAGCTGAGCATAATCCGACTCATTAAAACTCCAAAATCACGAATTCCCCGTTCAAAATCAGTTAACGGTGGCTCTTTATCTAAATGAGTTTGGAGTTGCCCTAAAAATGTTTCTTTACCTAGCGCGGTAACCAGCATTAAACCACTACCACTTGTTACAACGGTACTTTGATAAACACAATTACTCCGCTCTCCAATTGCTGTTTCTAGTGCACTGGACTTTGTATCTTTCGTTTCAGGCCAACTCTCACCAGTTAACGCTGCTTGATTGACACTTAATTGACTACTTTCAATGATTAAGCCATCAGCTGGAATAATCGAACCAGTTGCGATCTTTACGATATCGCCTAATACTAATTGACTAATCGGTTGTTCTGACCACTGCTGATCACGTTTAACTAAGGCTTGCATTTTCAAATGATTTTTAAGTCGGGTTAACGCTAATTCTGCCCCTGTTTCTTGCCAGAAGCTTAACACCGTACTTGCTAAGACAATTAAAAAGATGATTAAAGAGTCGATTACTTCTCCACTAAATAACGCAATCAACGTAGCACTTAACATTAATAAATAAATCGGATTAGTAAACTGCTTGAAAAATTGTCCAATTAAGCGTTTACGCTTTTCCCACTGACTAGGCGGTTGACTAAGATTATTTTGACGGGCTTTAACTTCTTGACTAGATAAACCATCAAAATTAGTCTTAAAATAATCGTAAGCTTGGGCGGTCGTCCAAGTCCAATAGCTAATATTTTTATTGGTCATGCTGTTGCCTCGCTGAAGCATAATTGCTTACCTATTTATAATTTAGCACAAAGAAAAAAAGATGTTAACTAGTAACATCTTTTTCTGGTTTATTTACTTTTTAAAGCCGCTTGGGCCGCCGCTAGCCGCGCAATTGGTACCCGATATGGTGAACATGAGACATAATTGAGTCCCACTTGATGGAAGAATTCAATTGAACTTGGATCACCACCATGTTCCCCACAAATACCTAATTTCAAGTTAGCTTTAGTCTTCCGGCCTAATTGACAAGCCATTTCTACTAACTTACCGACGCCAGCTTGGTCTAAACGCGCAAATGGATCAAATTCATAAATCCGTTTAGCATAGTAATGTTCTAAAAAACCACCAGCATCATCACGGGAGAAACCAAAGGCCATTTGGGTTAGGTCGTTTGTACCAAAGGAGAAGAATTCCGCTTCTTCCGCAATTTCATCTGCCAAAATAGCAGCCCGCGGAATTTCAATCATCGTACCAACTAAATAATCTAACTTAATACCAGCAGCGTCAATCACCCGCTTAGCAGTTTGATTTACGACATCCTTAACAAACTTCAGTTCATGTTTATCGCCCACTAGTGGAATCATTAATTCTGGCACAATCTTCCAATCAGGATGAGCTTTAACCACATTAATCGCCGCTTGGATAATCGCTTCAGTTTGCATTTCCGCAATTTCTGGATAAGAAATCGCTAAACGGCAACCACGATGACCCATCATCGGATTAAATTCATGCAAGGTACCGATAATACCTTTTAATTCAGCCACGCTCATTCCCATCTCTTGGGCTAATTCGACGATATCTTCTTCCTTAGTTGGTAAAAATTCATGTAATGGTGGATCTAAATAACGAATCGTTACTGGCAAGCCTGCCATCACTTCATAAATATCTTCAAAGTCTTGTTGTTGAATTGGTAATAACCGGCTTAAAGCAGCCCGACGTTGTTTTTCGGTGTTACTTAAAATCATTTCACGGACAATTTTAATTCGATCAGCTTCAAAGAACATGTGTTCAGTCCGAACTAGACCAATACCTTCCGCTCCAAATTCTAAAGCTTGTTTGGCATCTTTAGGTGTGTCCGCATTAGTCCGGATACTTAAGCGACGATATTTGTCCGCCCAAGCCATAATAGTTTCAAAGTTACCAGAAATTTCAGCTGGCACCGTTTTTACTGCTTCTGCATAAATTTGACCGGTACTACCATCTAATGAAACTTCATCACCTTCATTAATCACGACATCATCAATCTTACAACTAGTTTCACTAGTAATAATTAATTCATGACAACCCGAGACGCAGCATTTCCCCATGCCACGAGCCACCACCGCGGCATGTGAGGTCATCCCACCACGAGCCGTTAAAATTCCTTCG
This sequence comes from uncultured Erysipelotrichaceae bacterium, assembly GCA_964489695.1. GTDB lineage: Bacteria > Bacillota_I > Bacilli_A > Erysipelotrichales > Erysipelotrichaceae > CAYUXU01. The sequence goes on from CAZAZP010000003.1 coordinate 9,567, forward strand.
GCAGCATCCATCCCTTCAATATCTTCAGGTGAAGTTTCCAAGCGGATTAAAATAACCTTTTCGCCTCGGTTTTTTGCGGCGACCGCTGCTTCAGCGGTAAAGACCGCCTTCCCACTAGCAGCTCCCGGTGAAGCTGGTAAAGCGCGACCGACAACTTTTGCAGCCGCTAAAGCTGAAGTATCAAATTGTGGGTGTAATAAAGCATCTAACTGGCGTGGATCAAGTTGTAATAACGCTTGTTTTTCGTTAATTAAACCTTCTTTAACTAAATCAACCGCAATTTGTAAAGCCGCAGTCGCGGTTCTTTTACCATTACGGGTTTGTAACATATATAACTTGTGATTTTCAATCGTAAATTCCATATCTTGCATATCAAGATAATGTTTTTCCAACACTGCACAGTGTTGCGCAAATTCTTGATAAACTGCTGGCATTAACTTTTCTAATTCAGAAATTGGTAATGGTGTTCTAATTCCTGCGACAACATCTTCCCCTTGAGCATCAATTAAAAATTCACCAAATAGTTTATGTTCACCCGTGGCTGGGTTACGAGTAAAGGCAACTCCAGTTCCGGAACTCTCGCCCGTATTGCCAAAAACCATCGCTTGAACGTTAACCGCCGTACCCCAACTACTAGGGATATTATTCATTCGACGATAATATTCAGCCCGAGGATTATTCCAAGATTTAAAAACTGCTTTAACTGCTTCAATTAATTGAACTTTAGGTTCCGTTGGGAAAGAAGTTCCTTTTTCACTCACATAGTGGTCTTTAAAACGTTCCACCATAGTTTTAAAATCTTCTGCAGTAAAATCAGTATCTAATTTAATTCCACGTTCTTCTTTCATCTCGTCAATAATTACTTCAAACTCTGACTTAGAGACACCCATCACGACATCCGCAAACATTTGAATAAAGCGACGATATGAATCATAAGCAAAACGAGGATTATTCGTATTCGCAGCTAAGGCTTCCACGACTTCATCGTTAAGACCAAGATTTAAAATAGTATCCATCATCCCTGGCATCGAAGCTCGTGAACCAGAACGGACAGAAACTAATAATGGATTGGTTAGTGAACCAAAGCTCTTCCCCGTGGTTTTTTCCAGGTGAGCTAAAGCAGTAAATATTTCTGCTTCAATCGAAGCATGAATCATTTCCTGATCAGCATAATAACGCGTACAAGCTTCGGTCGTTACGACAAATCCTGGTGGCACTGGCAAGCCCAAGCTAACCATTTCAGCTAAGTTTGCCCCTTTACCACCGAGTAATTCTCGCATAGAGCCGTTGCCTTCAGCAAAACTATAGACATATTTTCTACTCATATTTTCCTCCACATCCTACAGCCTCTAGTATAACAAAAAACACAGTAAATACCAACCTCAAATCACTAGCTTATTTTGACTTTATTAAATTATTCAGCTCTTGTTTTACAATCACTAATTGTTGTTGGTAATCAGCTAATTTAGCTTGCTCTAGGGCAATCTTTTCTGGCTTAGCTTTCGCCATAAAATTCGGATTATTTAAGATTTTTAGCGACCTATCTATCTCTGTTTGTAAAGTCGCACTTTCTTTCTCTAAGCGCGCCAGTTCTGTGGTGTAATCAACTAAATTGCCTTGCTCAACTTGAATAATCGCTCCTTCAAGTGGTACAGTAACGACCTTATCTAAACTACTTACTACACTAGCTTTACTTAACAATTCCAACATTTCTAAGCTAGCGGTAGACAACTTAATCTCAGCTAAATCATGAGTTAATAACTTAATTGCCAGTGGTGTTTGCGGCTTAAGATTGTAAGTAACTTTTAACTCACGTAAACTACTAATCACCTTAATCAGTAACTCAATCTCACTAATATTATAAACTTGCATTAAGGGAGTTGGATAAGCCGTGAAATAAATATTTTCATCATTTAAACTAGTATAAATTTCATCTGTAACAAACGGAATAAATGGATGGAGCAAAACCAAGATCTGATTTAAGACATATTTTAGCGTCATTAAAGTACCAGTTTTTAATGCTTGATCAGTGCTATTTAAATTTGCTTTACTTAACTCAATATACCAATCACAAAAATCATCCCAAACAAAATGATATAGTTCATTGCCAGCTAAGGAAATTTCATATTTATCTAATTGAGCCTTCACATTAATAATAGTTTGATCAAGTTTCGCCAAAATAAAGTGATCGACCGCACTAGTTAACTCAAACCTAAAAGCTGGTAAACTTTCATCCGTCAATTTAAGCTCCACAAAGCGCGCCGCATTCCATAGTTTATTAATGAAGTTCCAAGCCGCTTCAACCTTTTCTGCTTGATAGCGAATATCTTGGCCGGGAGATGAATTAGTAGTTAAGAAAAAGCGTAACGCATCTACCCCATATTCCGCAATCACATCCATCGGATCAACCCCATTACCAAGCGATTTACTCATTTTTCGGCCTTGTTCATCGCGAATTAATCCATGAATTAAAACATCTTTAAAAGGCCGACTAGCAGTAAAATAGCGCGCGGTAAAAGCCATCCGAGCCACCCAAAAGAAAATAATATCATAGCCTGTTACCATCACTGAAGTTGGATAATAACGTTTAAAATCAGCTGTTTCAGTTGGCCAGCCTAAAGTAGAAAATGGCCAAAGAGCACTAGAAAACCAAGTATCTAACACATCTTCATCTTGGTCCCAATCTTCAATTGGGCTAGGTGCTGTTTCGCCCACATATATTTCGCCGGTTGTTTTATGATAATAAGCTGGAATACGGTGCCCCCACCAAAGTTGACGGGAAATACACCAATCTTCAATATTTTCTAACCAAGTAGTAAAAACTTGTTCAAAACGCGCGGGATAAAAATTTAACTTTTGGTTTTCATCAGTTTGATATTTTAAAACTTCCCTCGCTAATGGTTGCATCTTCACAAACCATTGTTTGCTTAAATACGGTTCCACAATTGAATCAGTCCGTTCGGAATGGCCCACTTGGTGATAGTGTTCTTTTATCTCAATTAGATTACCTTCTGCTTCAATCCGTTTGACTAACGCTTTCCGACAAGCAAAGCGATCAAGACCCGCAAATTCACCCGCTAGTTCATTCATCGTCCCATCTGGGTTTAAACAAATAATTTTATCTAAGTTATATTTTAACGCTAAATTAAAGTCATTTGGGTCATGGGCTGGCGTACATTTCATCACCCCGGTCCCAAATTCCATCTCGACATATTCATCGCCAATAATTTTTAATGGTTGATGATTAGCTGGGTTCAGCGCAAATCGGCCAATATATTGATTAAAACGCGCATCCTTCGGATTAACCACTAAACAAACATCCCCAAACATCGTTTCGGGTCGAGTCGTGGCGACCACTAAGGTTTCATTACTACCTACAATTGGGTAATTAAAAGTATAAAACGCCCCTTTGATTTCTTTATGGATAACTTCAATATTGGATAAAGCCGTCTTAGCTTCGACGTCCCAGTTAATAATTCGTTCGCCTTGATAAATTAAACCCGCTTGATATAAATCAATAAAGACTTTATTAACCGCTCGGTTTAAACCTTCATCGAGCGTAAATCGTTCACGGGAATAATCCACCGCAATCCCGAGTTTCGCCCATTGTTCACGGATATGGCTCGCGTATTCCGCTTTCCAAGCCCAAGCCCGTTTTAAAAACTCAGCGCGACCTAATTTATAAGCTGAAGTCCCTTCTGACCTGAGACGTTCTTCAATTTTGGCTTGGGTCGCAATCCCCGCATGATCCATACCTGGCAAATATAATGTATCTTTTCCTAACAAATGTTGGTAACGAATCAAAATGTCTTGTAAGGTATTATCCCAAGCATGACCTAAGTGCAATTTGCCTGTTACATTAGGCGGTGGAATTACAATCGTAAATGGGGCTTTATTTACCTCACCCGCTTGAAATTGATTCGTCTTTAACCATTTCTCATATTTATCAGCCTCTACTTGTTGGGGCTGATATTTCTTGCTAAGCTCTTTTTTCATATTCCTCCTTAAGTAACCGGTATTCTAAGATGTCTGAGAAACTACCTTGTTTATTGGTTGTTTGTGCGACTTTCCGTCCTTCATAAATGAAATCAAGCTTATTGATTAAAGCTTGCGAAGCAATATTTTCTGCTAAGTGCCGGACTTCTAATCGGCGCACGCCATAAGTATGAAAGGCGTAAGCCAGTATGGCCGAAGCTGCTTCAAACATATAGCCTTGACGCCAATACGCTGAATTTAAAATATAGCCTAGTTCAAAGTTATCAAACCGCGCGGGCGTAAAACCACAAGTCCCAATCATTTTCCCGCTGGCTTTTAACTCTAACGCCCAACTTACTGGTAGACCACGCTTTTTTCGGGTTAAAAAAACAGTTTTAATTATCTCTTTACTCTGCGCTAAAGTCTCGTGACGCTCAAATAATACATAGCGCGTAGTTAACTCATCACTGGCATATTCAAACATATCTTTAGCATCATTTAATTTGACTGGTCGTAAAATTAAACGTTTAGTCTCAAGTTTTAATTCATCACTAAGCATAAAAGTCTCCTTTAACATAAAAAAACGTCCCCTAAGGACGCCAAGCGCGGTACCACCCTAATTAACTTTAAGTTCACTCAAATCGTTAACGCCGATTTACGGATTATTATACTATCTTCCAATAATCACTCCAGGGTGACACCTTTAATCGACTGGTCTTTTTCCACCACTTCAAGACTCTCTAGACAGTTTTTTAAAGTCAGTCCTATCATCGTTTTCTTAATTTTAGTTAAAGCTGGGTTATTTGTCAAGTTGTAGCACTGCTTCAAGACAGCGCCAAGCTGACTCCACATTTAAGCGGTTCTTGGCACTAAAGAGAAATAATTGATCAGTTGTTAAACCAAATGTTTCCGCAATTAAGGCTAATTGTTGTTGCTGTTTTTGATAACCTAACTTATCAGCTTTAGTTAAAACTAACTGCACGGGTAACTGGAAATATTTTAAATAGTCAAACATTAAATGGTCATCTTGGGTTGGTTGATGGCGACTATCTAAAATCAAAAAGCTACCTTTTAAAGTGGTCCGTTTCCCTAAATAATCTTCCATTAAACGTTGATAATGTTGTAATTCACTTTGGCTCCGCCGCGCATAACCATAACCCGGCGCATCCACCAAACGAAATTGGTTATTCACTTCATAAAAATTTAATAGCCGAGTTTTTCCAGGAGTTTGCCCAACATAAGCTAAATTTCTCCGGCCTAATAGTGCATTAATAAAGCTAGATTTACCCACGTTACTTTTCCCAAGTAAGACTATTTCTGGTAAATCAGCAGGCGGCCAGCCCGTTGGTCCAGCCGCACTACCGATATACGTTGCTTGTAAAGCTTGTTTATTCATTAGACTAAAGCATTCTGTAAAACTTGATCCATATTTTCTACTAACACAATTTTCATATTGTCTTTAACCACATTTGGTATTTCATCCATATCTTTACTATTCCGTTTAGGAATTAACACGGTATTAATACCAGAGCGATGAGCAGCAAGTGTTTTTTCTTTTAAACCACCAATTGGTAAGACATGACCACGTAAAGTCACTTCACCAGTCATGGCTACTCCAGCATTAACGGCTTTTTTCGTTAAAGCGGAAATCAAGGCGGTGGTTAAAGTAATTCCCGCACTAGGGCCATCTTTGGGGACTGCCCCTTCCGGTACGTGAATGTGGATATCATGTTTTTCAAAGAATTTTGGATCAATATGATATTTTTTCGCATTAGCTTTGACATAACCAAAAGCAATTTCAGCTGATTCTTTCATGACATCGCCTAATTGACCAGTCACGATCAAACTACCTTTTCCTTCAAAAGAAGTAACTTCAATTGATAAGATATCACCACCAAAAGCGGTATAAGCTAAACCAGTAGCGACGCCCACTTGATTGCTTTTTTCTTTATTACCATAATCATAAATCTCTTTACCGAGCCATTCATTTATCCGTTTTTTGGTCATCGTCATCGATTTCTTCTTTTCTTTTAGAATTGTTAAAATCGTTTTCCGACCAAGAGCGGTAATCACCCGTTCTAATTGGCGCACGCCCGCTTCTCGTGTATAATAACGAATCAAATAATAGATTTCATCATCATGTAACACAAATTGACTGGGTTTTAAACCACTGGCATCTAAAGCTCGGGCTAATAAGTGTTCTTTCGCGATATGGAATTTCTCTTCCTCGGTATAAGAGGATAATTGAATAATTTCTAAGCGATCACGTAAGGCATGGGGAATATCTTCTAAGTAGTTAGCCGTCGCAATAAACATAACCTTTGATAAATCATAGGCTTCCTCAATATAGTGATCACTAAATAAAGCATTTTGTTCAGGGTCAAGGACTTCTAACATCGCACTGCTAGGATCACCTTTATAATCAGCCCCCATCTTATCGATTTCATCAATTAAAAAGACTGGGTTAATCACTTGAGCTCGCTTCATTCCTTGAATAAAGCGTCCTGGTAAGGAACCTAAATAAGTCCGCCGGTGCCCACGGATTTCTGATTCATCCCGCACACCACCTAAACTGACTTTAATAAACTTCCGATTTAAAGCGCGGGCAATGGATTTGGCTAACGATGTCTTACCAACTCCTGGTGGCCCAACTAAACAAAGAATTGGGGCCTTAAGTGAATTGGTTACAGTCTTAACCGCTAAATATTCCATAATCCGTTCTTTGACTTTCTTTAAACCATAGTGATCTTCATCTAAAATCTGATGGACTTTTTGCATATCAGTTTCATCAGTTGATTCTTGCCACCAAGGAATATCTAACAGCCAATCTAAGTAAGAACGAATGACACCAGCTTCACCACTAGCCGCTGGTAAAGTTTCATAACGTTTTAACTCATCTAACGCTTTCTTTTTAATATTCTCCGGGTAAGGATTGTTCATAATCCGCTCTCTTAACTCACTTGAGTCATCACCTACACTACTAACTTCACCTAGTTCTTCTTTAATAGCCCGTAATTTTTCTCTTAAGTAATATTCTTTTTGATTTTCATCAATGCGTTCGCGGACTTTATCACTAATTTCTTTTTCAATCCCAACTAGTTCTTTTTCCGTCGCGATTTCATGAATCAATAATAATAACCGTTCATTAACACGTAATTCTTCTAATAATAACTGCCGCCGTTCAAAAGGTAAAGGGAAAAATTGGGCAATCTGATCGGCCAACTCTGGAGCACTAACACCAATGGTTAATTGACGAATAACTTCCGCTGGAACTTTAACGTTTTGATTAGTTAAACCCTCAAATTCTTTCGCAATACTGCGAACTAAAGCTAGTTCTTCTTGTTCGTTAGTACTAATATCATTTAAACCTTCTACCGTGGCAAACAGCATATTATTATCATCACTTAAATGTAATAATTTAGCCCGTTGCACACCTTCAAAAGTCACAATCTTAAAACCATCTTTATCTTTAATCTTTTTAATCCGACAGATCGTACCCACTTCATACACATCTTGAGCTAAGGGGTCTTCAATAAAGATTTCTCTTTGGGCAACTACCCAAACATGGCTATCAAAAAATTCGGTGGCTTCCGCAATCGCTGTTAAACTCTTTTCGCGGCCAACATCAATCGTGATCTCTTGACCAGGAAAAATAATGACACCTCGGGTCGCAATCGCAGGGACGCTAAACTCGATTTTGTTAGTCATAGTCTACCTCCTTTGGTAAAAAAGACGCTGAGCGTCTTTTTATATTTTGATTAAATCGTAAGCTTTTCTGATCTTAAGATCACTTATTAATACCTCTTGGCCCAGTAGACGCTTCACTTCAGCCACGTCCATTTGATAGTTCTCGGCGATTGCGAGGTATTCAGCTTCGATTTCCTCAAGCCCGATTTCAAACTGTTCCTGATTAGCTATTTCAGCTAAGACTAAGCGGAGTCTTACTTTCTTTTCCGCATCTTTCGCCATTTCTGCTCTCAGTTGCTCTTCAGTCTGACCGGTCATAGCAATAAACTGTTCGAAGGGGAAACCTTGGTTGGCTAACCGATTTTTAAAATCGTTTACCAGGTTTTCCGTTTCATCATCAATCATTACTTGCGGGACATTGACAGTTGCTCCCGCGACAACTTGATCAAATAATTCGTTATTAGCTGCTTCTTCTGCTTTCCGCTTTTTTTCTGCCAACAAATCCGCTTCAATATTCGACTTTAATTCAGCGAAACTTGTGACGCCATCACGATTTAATTCACGAGCGAATTCATCATCTAATGCAGGTAGAACTCGTTCTTTAATCTCATGCAACGTGACTTTAAACGTTGTTTTTTGACCAGCTAAGTCTGCGGCTTGATAATCAGCTGGGAAAGTGACTTCGATCTCTTTCGCTTCACCGGCCATCATCCCTACTAGCTGTTCTTCAAAACCCGGGATAAAGCTATTCGAACCTAATTTTAAGCTATAATTTTCACCTTTACCCCCTTCAAAAGCTACTCCATCTTTAAAACCTTCAAAGTCAATGACAGTCGTATCTTCTAAAGCAGCAGGACGATCAGCAACTAAGACTAATTCTGCATAATTTTCTGCCAATTGATGAATTGTATCATCAATCTCAGCTGGCTCCACGGTAACTTCAGCGATTTCAATCGGTAGATTTTTATATTCACCTAAAGTAACTTGTGGGCTAACCACGAAGTGGAACTTATATATAACCTGCTCGGGTGATAGATCTTCTAAGTGTAAGTGCGGTTGGCTAACTGGTGTAATCGCATGTTCATTTAAACCAAAATCTAAGGCTGTTTGCGCGTAATGATTAGCTGCTTCATACAAAACATTTTCTAATTTCACTTGTTTTTCCACTAAATGTTTTGGGGCAGTCCCTTTTCTAAAACCTGATACTTCCACATCTTTCGCTAATTTAGCAAACGCCTTCTCTTGCGCGGTTTTCCAAGCCTCACCACTTGCGGTGACTAGTAACTCGCCGTTAGAATCATCATGCACTTCCCAGGTTGTCTTCATTCTATATCCTCCTAATTGCTTCATCATTATAACATAAATTTTAGCACTGTCAATAAAAGAGTGCTAATTAATCCAATAAATCGATCACCCGCTCGGGTGCTAATTTGTAAACTGTTATTAACTGTTGTTTCAGCGCTAAATCGCCCATTTCATCTGCCAGTTTAAAACAGATACTTGTAGCTAAAATTTCAGCTTCGGCTTGTTCATAGCTCTCCGGTAAAGCCAAATAGACTTGTTCAATTAACCGATCTTGAGCTAACTTTAAAAAACTGGGGCTTATGTTAATTAACCACTTAGCTAGTAACTCGCTAGCTAATAAATAGCCATCTGTTTCCAGTGGTAACATCACATAAAGGGGAATAAATTCATATCTTTTCCCAGCTATATTATACACTAGTTCCAAATGAATACCTTGTTTTATGCATGCCTCAATTAAGATAGCAGCAACCGATCTTAAAGGCGCTTGAGCTAAGTACTCACTAATTAGTTTAAAGTACGGCGCTAAAGCATATTGGCGTAATTTTAAAGCCGCCTCTAATTGTTCAACTTCAGTACCCGCTAATAATTGTTTTAACTCTAAACTAGACAGGTGTTTTTCTGGCACTGCGACCTTCAGTTCCGCCAAACAAAAACGTTTCAACTCTTCTAGTTGTTTTAAAATATCTAGCGGTACATAAGGTTGGGCTAATTCAACCTCAATCAATTGGATTGCAGGTTGATATTGCCCCAGTGCTAGATAGTTTTTTAGCTCATTTAACATGGTTTGATAATAGTTATTTTCCATACTCACCTGTAAGACTGGCTTATTATAACACACCAAAGCAACTATTGAAAAAATATTGATTGTTTGTTAATATTATTGAGCGTGTCCACGTAGCTCAGTTGGATAGAGCATGCGCCTTCTAAGCGCACGGTCGGGGGTTCGAATCCCTCCGTGGACGCCAACTGATAAAAAAAGCCAAAGGAAACTTTGGCTTTTTAATAACGTTTTAACGCAACTTGATATTGATCTTTACTTTGATAATCGACCAACATATAACTAATAGGTGTCCCATCGCGGTTATACCGTAATGAGCCGGGATTTAAAACTAAGACATCATCAATTAATTGCTCAAAAGGCCGATGAGTATGACCAAAACAAACAATCTGACAATTTAATTGTTTCGCTTGTTCGACTAATTTTTTCACCCGATCAAAGCTGTAAACCTGATGACCATGAATCAATAAGATGCGGATATTATCTTTAGTAATAATTAAATAATTAGGAAAGTCATAGTAATAATCATTATTACCCGCAACCACTTGATATGGCACTAATTGGGCTGGTGATAACTCCGAATCACCGGCATGTAAATAAAAATCTTGTTGTGGATATTTTTCTACTAAAGCTTTTAAGGGCGCTACTTGGCCATGATTATCACTCACCAACAAAAATTTCATCATAAACCTCCTGCACATCTAGGTGTAGTTGAAATAAATCCCGTAATTGTTGTTCCATCACAGCTTTTGAACCAGTGGTATAAAGCGCTAAATTGGCGACTGGGGCAGCTGGTAAAGTAATCAAACTATAATCAACTGGTAAAATCTCTAAGTTACTCAACTCTTTAATGAGCGGTGCTACTAAGGGATAATGCGTACAAGCTAGAATAATTTCTCGCTGACTGCTTTGAAATGGGCATAAAAGTGGTGCTAAGTAGGCTTTAATCGTGGCTGAGTCCGTTTGGTTTTCAATTAATGAGGCTAACTCCGGCAAAGCTAGTTGCGCCACATCTTGCTTGGCTAACAGCTTAGGATAATTATTTGATTTAACGGTTTGCGCGGTACCTAAAACGAGTACTTTAGCGCCATTGGCTACTTGTTGGGCAGTAACTTCACTGATACTAATTAAGGTTAATTCCGGAAATAAATCTCTTAATGGTTCAATCAAGGACGAAGCTGTATTACAAGCAATTAAAATCGTGGTAATCCTTTGTTGTTTAAACCAAGTAAAATTCTTGGCAATCAAACCAAGTAACTCTTTTTGGTCTTTACTCCCATAGGGTAAATGAGCTTGATCCGCTAAGTAAACTAAGTCATAAAGCTTTTTTGTTTTTAATTGTGTTACAACGGTAATACCACCAATTCCAGAATCAAATACGCCAATTTTCATGTTTTCGCCCCTATTTATCTTTGCTAATTATACCTTATTTTTAAAATAATCAAAGATATTTTCAGCCACCGCTGTTGGAACTACTTCCGCCAACTCCGCAAAACTAGCGTTAGAAATCGCTTTCACACTTTTAAAATGTTTTAATAAAGCTTTTTTGCGGCTAGGCCCGACTTGTTTAATCGCATCAAGTTCAGAAGCAACTTGCGCTTTACTGCGTCGTAACTGATGAAAAGCAATCGTGTAACGGTGCACTTCATCTTGTAAATTAGCTAAAAAGAAAAATAGCGCTTCATCTTTGATGACGGGAATTTCTTCTCCATCGCGATCTAATAACATCGCGGTTTGGTGCTTTTTATCTTTGGCTAAACCCACTACTTCAAGTGGTAAATTTAAATCAGCTAAAACACTCGTGGCGGCTTTAATCTGGGTAATTCCACCATCCACGATAATTAAATCTGGTAACGGTTGGTTGTCTTTAATTAACCGAAAATAACGGCGATATAAGACTTCCTTTAAAGAATCCACGTCACTATTTTGTTCAACCAATTTATAACGCCGATAGTCGCTCTTTAATAATGCTAAATCTTGATAAACAATCATGCCAGCCACGTTTTGTTTACCACTGAGATGAGAAATATCAAACATTTCAATCCGTTTAATTTCTTTTCCTAGTAATTGACTAAAAGTACTAATCGCGGCTTGATGGTTGGTGGTTGAACTACTAGCTACTAAGAATTTTTCTTCTAAAGCACTTAAGGCATTTTCTTCAGCTAAATCTAATAGTCGCTTTTTCGCCCCTTTGACTGGCGTAAAAAGACTCTTATGTAATTCACCACTAAAATTATCCACGTTTAAAGCCACCGGAATTAAAACTTCTTTCGGTAAGGGATGAGTTTCATAAAACTGCGATAACGTTGATTCCAGTGCATCGACTAAAGGTTCATATAACGGAGCTACCTGAGAGTAACGGCCATTAAGTTTGCCTTGGCGTAAATACAAAATTTGAATTGATAAATAGCCTTTATCAGCGTAGTAATTAAAGACATCCGTTTCGACTTTTTCTTTAAACGTAACGTTTTGTTTAACGCTAATATGCTTTAAAGCCGTAATCATTTCTCGGTGCTCTTGCGCTTTCTCATAACGTTGCTCAGCCGCCGCACTTAGCATTAATGCTTCTTGCTTAGCGACTAAATCACTAATATCACCATTTAATACTTTACTCGCTGCTTGGGTCATATCAATATAAACTTGTGGATCAATATCAAAAACACATGGTCCTAAACATTGCCCTAAATAATAATATAAACAAAGTTTTTTCGGCATCACATTACATTTACGAAATGGAAATAATTTATTTAATAACTCAGCGGTCTTACGTGCGGAATAAACATCTGGATAAGGTCCAAAGTAATGCGCATTTGGATCTTTGATTCGATCGCGAGCCACTAATAAACGAGGATACTTTTCCGCTGTAATCTTAATATATGGGTAAGTCTTATCATCCATAAAAATCACGTTATAACGTGGTTGGTATTGTTTAATTAAATTAATCTCTAATAATAAGGCTTCCTTTTCATTTTTAGTTAATAAATATTCAAAATCCACAATCTCACTGACTAATTTAGTTACCTTATAGTCATGACTACCCGTGAAATATTGGTTAACTCGTTGTTTTAGACTCTTAGCTTTACCCACATAAATAACTTTCCCAGCCTGATTTTTCATTAAATAACAGCCCGGTTCTTGCGGTAAAATTGCGAGTTTAGTTTTTAATAATTCAGTCATCTAATCACCCAAATTCTACAATCGTGACGCCACTTCCACCATCATTAAAATCACCGTCACGATAATTTTTTATATACGGAAAACGTTGTAAGGTTGCTCGGACAGCTTTTTTCAGCTGACCAGTCCCGACACCGTGAATAATCTTAGTAAATGGCATTTGCGCCAATAAACATTCATCCAAATGTTTTTCCAATAGTGGGATAGCTTCAGCTACCCGCTGACCCACTAAGTTCAACTCTAGTTCTACACCTGTTTGGCGATTGACACTAATAGTTCGCTCTACGACGGGTTGACTAACCACCGCTGGAGCAACCAATTCTAAATCGGTTAATGGTGCTTTTAAACGTTGTTTATTAATAATAACTTCGGCGTATTTATTGGTTAGTTTAACGACCTCACCTAATTGATTAGCATATTTATACTTTACCCGATCACCTACCGCTAAAGGTTTTTTAGTTGGTTGTTTTTGTTTGACCCGCTTTTGGAAAGCTTGAACTTGTTTTTGGCCGAGCGCTAAATCATGTTGGGCTTTTGCTTGTTTCAGTTCCGCTAATAATCCGTCCATTTCATCTTGCGTTTTTTCCAAAATAGCCAGTTCTTTTTCCGCTAATGTTTTCTCGAAAGTCGCTTCTTTAGTAGCTAAAGCCGTTTGTTTTTCCGCTAAAGCTGTCGCTTGTAAGGCTAACTCAGCTTCTTTTTGGGCTAAAGTTTCTGCCTCCTTAATTAAAACTTGTTTTTGGGCGGTTAAACTTTCTAACTGTAATTCGCCAGCGGTTTTAAGTTCATTAATAATTGCCTTAGCACGGTTAATCAATTGTGGTTCAAAACCATAACGTAAAGCTATTTCTAACGCATTTGATTGCCCAACATACCCCTCTAAATAGCGGAAAGTTGGTTTTAATTCCGCTAAATCAAATTCAACACTCGCCACTAAAATATCTGGTTGTGCACTACCATATGTTTTTAAGCCACTTAAATGAGTCGTCACGACTGTTAAAATCTGACGGCGTTTTAACGCTTCAATAATCGCAATCGCTAATCCTTCTCCTTCTTTCGGATCAGTACCACCACCTAATTCATCTAATAAAACTAATGAGCTCGGGGTAACTTGTTGTAAAATTTGGGCTTGTTTAGCTAAGTGAGCAGAAAAAGTCGAAAGCGAACTTTCAACAGATTGTTCATCACCAATATCCACATACACTTGATCAACTAGCGGAATCAGGGCTTCTTCGGCTAATAACGGAATCCCAGCGTGAGCCATCCATACCGCTAAACCTATAATCTTTAAGCTAACTGTCTTACCACCGGTATTAGGTCCAGTAATTAAAACCACGGGTTTTTCAGCTAATAAGCGATAAGTATTAGGCACTACTATTTTGGCATCAATCAAGGGATGGCGAGCTTGCTTTAAATATAGGTTTCGTGCTTTGGTTAATTCCGGCACGATGGCATTATGTTTTTTCCCCCACAAAGCCATCGCATTAACCGCATCTAAATAGGTTAAAGTCTCAAGATTAGCTAATAAACCAAGCGCTTCAGTTTTAACTGCTTGGCTTAGTTCCCATAAAATTTTCGCTAATTCTTGTTCAATCGCTTCTAAGACCGAAAATAATTCATTGTTTAAGTTAACCAAATTCATTGGCTCAAAATACACGGCTTGACCACTAGCTGATTCACCATAAATCAAACCGGGAAATTTATTTTTAAAGGCACTTTTAACAAGTAAGACTTGTCGATCATGACGACTAACCACAAGATCTTCCATTAAAATATCACTATTACGGTGACGAAAATCGGTTAAAGCTTGGTCAATCCGTTCTTCTAATTGTTGCTTTTGTTTAAGGAGACTTTTGAGTTGCGGACTCGCATCCGGTTTCACTTCACCAGTTAACGTCAATTTATTTAAGATAAGTTGACTCAACGGTTGATTAAAATGTAAGGCCGCTAAATAATCCGTTAAAATTGGATAAACCGTACTTTCAGTTAAGTAACTTCGAGCTAAACGTTCGCTCGCTTGATTAAAAAGCGCAATCGCGACTAATTCAGTTGCTAAACAAGTTTGATTTTTTAAACTTGCTTGTAAAGCTAAACTAACATCTTTAACCCCGCTAAAATCTAAACCTTGATATTTAACTGCTAAAGCTAATAGCTCTTTAGTTAAAGCTAATTGTTGTTTTACGGTTAAATAATCAAAACTTGGTTCTAATTCCGCGATATAAGCCTGGCCTAAAGAAAAAGCACAAAACTCAGCTAATTGTGCTTTGATTAAAGGAAATTCTAAAGCTAAGGCGGTCAGATTATTCATGGTTATGACTAATATAATCTAAAAAGTCCAAGATTTGTTTTTCACTAATCCCATTTTTACTCAACCAATTAACAAATGATTCTAACTGCTCAGCACTTAGTTGTTTGGGATCATTAATAAAATCTTGTAAAATAGCTAAATCAGCGACTGATTCACCAATCAAATTAAAGACTGGTTCACTAACTTTTTGGATTGGCTGAAGCCAGGTAGCTTCAATGATGGCTTGACCATTTTTGACTAATGGTGAACTAATTAAAAAGATTATTAATAACACTATTATGCTATACCGTAATAAACCTAAACCAACACCGAGCATCTTATTTACAAAACTAATAACTGGTACTTTACTTAATTGTTTTACTAAGAGTTTTAAAAGATGAATTAGTACGAGCATCACGATTAAAATGATAATAAACCAAACTACCCCATTGATTTTACCATAAAAGAATTCTTTTAAGATTGTATCACCAAATGGGGAAAAGTTAGCTGGTAATAAAGGAAATATGCGACTAAAAGCGGGAGCTAATAACCAAGCAATAAATAGTGCTGTCACAAAACCTAATAAATTAATTAACTGAACTAAAAAACCTTGGTTATAACCAAGTAACAGATATAAAAGTAATAAAGCCACCAAAAAAGCATTAATTAGTGGAGTATATTGGAGTGATATAATCATAACTCACCTCTTTTTTTAATCATAAAGGAAAAGCCTAATTTATGCAAACAATTATGCTATCATAAATAAAGGGGGAAAAAATGGCCACAGTCAGTCTTACCATGAGTCTAGCTAAGATTAAACAGTTAGCTAAAAAATATCAAGCTTACAGCGAACCACCTGGGCAATACCAACTTTATCGCTTTCGTTTACCCCAAGCAGTTATCACTGTTTATCAAAGCCATAAAGTAGTTTTTCAAGGTAATCAAGCTGAAATTTTAGCCCGTACTTATCAACCAGCTCCTAATTTTTCACCCCATTTAGGCAGTGATGAAGTTGGTACAGGAGATTATTTTGGGCCAGTCTGTGTCGCGGCGGTCTATTTAAGTCAAGCCGATTATGATGTATTAAAAAACCAACCACTCACTGACTCGAAAGCCTTAACTGATGAGCTAATTATGAAACTAGCGCCTCAACTAATTAAGCGGCTAAAGCATCAAATTGTTTGTTTAACCCCGCATCAATATAATGAATTACAAGTTACCCGAAATATGAATTCGATTAAAGCTTATTTACATAATCAAGCTTTATTGCGATTGAAAAAGCAACTAGCACCTTTAACTCCGTCCATTATCGTTGATCAGTTTGCTAGTCCAAAAAATTATTATCACTATCTGTTAGCTGAAGCTGACATCGTCTCAGATATTACTTTTATCACCAAAGCTGAAAGTAAATACGCTGCAGTTGCTGCAGCTTCTATTATTGCTCGTTATACTTTTTTAACTGAATTAGCTAAGCTTTCAAAACAATACCAGCATCACTTCTTAAAAGGAGCTGGCGTTTTAGTTGATGAAAATGCAAGAGAGTTTTTAATGAAGTATCCCGTTAGTGAATTATCTAAGGTAGCCAAGCTTCATTTTAAAAACACTGAACGAATTTTAGGACCAAAGATTAATCAATCGCAACTGAAACTTTAACCTTTTCAGGCAATAAACGATAAGTAACACCACTAGCATTAAACATCCGCTTACTGGCTTTTACCGCATCAGTTTGTGCGTATTTATCATCTTCATAAACAACCTCACTAATTCCACTTTGAATGATCGCTTTAGCACATTCATTGCACGGAAAAAGTGACACATACAGCGTACAACCTTTTAAGCTTAGACTACTATTTAAAATTGCATTAAGTTCAGCGTGGACCACAAACGGATATTTATTAGCTAGATATTCTTCATTGCTATTTTCCCAGGGAAATTCATCATCATCACAACCCCGCGGTAAACCATTATAGCCAATCCCGACAATGCGTTTATCCGCATTAACAATACAAGCGCCAACTTGGGTATTAGGATCTTTACTCCGGAAGGCTGATAAATGAGCCATCGCCATAAAATAGTCATCCCAAGATAATACATTTTGTCTTTTCAATTGTCATACCAGCCTTTCATTTGATAGTAAGCTTCTAACCGCGTTTCAAGCCGCTCAGCCCAATAACCCAGCTTAAAATCACTCATCATTTCAACAACCCGCTTATTAATCACAATATTGTTAATAATTAATTCGGTATTGGGATCTACGTAGCGCGCAAAACCGACCAAGCCACCGATTAAAGCACAACTCGCCAAGATTACGTTGGTTTTAAACCAACGATTTTTACTGGCGGGACTAAACAATAAAGTAATAAATAACCCCATCACGAAGCCACCTAAATGACCCCAAAAGCTAATTCCCGGCATTAAACTAATAAACAGATTTAACAATAAAATCTGGATTACTTGAATTTTTACATTACGGACTAGAATTAACCGTGATTCAAATAAATAAACTAAATTCGCTGCTAATAAACCATAGAGACCACCACTTAAACCTAATGAAACAGTATTAGAGCCCACCGTGACTAAGCTAGTTAACGAACCCACAACGATCGAAGCAAGCATGATAATTAATGTTTTTTTACTACCATAAACTTGTTCATTTAAACGACCTAATGAACTAAAAGCGACTAAGTTTAATAATAAATGTTCAATACTACCATGTAAAAATCCCGATGATATTAAGCGCCACCATTGACCACCCCCATAAATCAGGTGTTTATAAACTGCCCCTAAAAATACCAAAGTTGGTCCTTCACCATAGCGCGGGATGAGCCATTGTTGGATCAGATACAGTAAAATAACTAGCAGACTAATCCCAAAGGTGACCTTATTTTGTTTAATCGTCGTCACAAGTGAAAACCCACCCGGTCGTTTTTTCTTCGCAGCTAAATCAAAAACAACGTCGACGCCACTAAAGATTTCTTTAAAATCAGGTAAGTTTATCGATTGACGATTAAAACTACTGATTTGTCTTAAATCATCATGCTCGATTAATTCTTTATCCGTAATATATAAATCTAAAATTTCATGATCAATGCCTAATAATTGACCAATCGAAGTTTTAACTTTTGCGAGATAATGTACGTTATCTGATGGTTCGTCGCTCACCGAAAGTCGAATAATGGGATAATGATCAGTTTGACGTTTCACTAACCAAGTATCGTTTTCTTTTTTATCGACTGCTACCAATAGATAACCTTGTTTTTTAATCAGATAGTCAATTAAATGATAATAAATTAGACTAGCTTCAGATTTCATCATAATTCCACTTCCTTTAAAACCAACGCAAAATCTGGCGGTAATTCCGCACTAAAGGTCAATTCAACCCCCGTCAGAGGGTGCTTAAATACTAGCCGGCTAGCATGTAATAATTGACGCTCAACTAAAAAACGATTTTTTCGTCGATTGTAAGTATCACCGACGATTGGATGACCAATATAAGCTAAATGCACCCGTAATTGGTGGGTCCGACCCGTCACTAATTGACACTTAACTAAAGTATAACCGTTATAACGTTTTATTACTTGAAAATGACTAATGGCGTCTTTGCTGTTAGTCGCAGTAACCGCCATCCGTTGCCGGTTATGCGGGTCACGACCGATTGGCGCATCAATCGTGCCATGTTCCGCCTCGAGCTCACCATAGACTAAAGCGGTATATTCACGAACAGCAGACTGATTTTTGAATTGTTGGCTTAAAGCAGCCCAAGCTGAATTTGTTTTAGCGACGATTAATAAACCACTCGTATTTTTATCTAACCGATGCACGATACCTGGTCGCTCACTCGCTCCACTATCAGCCAAGCTCGTCCCATAATGTAATAAGCGACCAACAACCGTATCTTGTTCTTGACCAGCTCCGCTATGAACCACTAAACCAGCTGGTTTATTAATCACTAAGATATCCGCATCTTCGTAAACAATCACTAACTCTAACGGACTTTTAACTGGTACGATTTCAGCTTTTGCTTTAATCGCAACCGTTATTTCATCCTCCTCTTTTAATAGGTAATTTGGATTAACCATTAATGAATTAACAGTAATACTACCTTGTTTAATCGCCGCTTGAATTTGGCTACGAGAATAAGTGGTTAACTGTTGCGCTAAATACTTATCTAAGCGTTGATTCGCTTCGTTAACACTAACCAGAAATTTATTCATCAGTTAACTCCGTAGGCTTAAGCCATGCTAATAAAAATAACCCGATTACGCCCAGCGTTAAAGCACTATCCGCAACATTAAAAACTGGGAAATCATAACCAAAAATATAAAAATCGAGAAAGTCTCGCACATAATGCAAGATTAATCGATCATAAAGATTACCAAGCGTACCAGCTAACATCAAAGTAATCATCAACCGATAATACTTTTTTTGTGCGGGAATTTTAATTAACCAAAAAATAAAGACCACACTACCAATTAAACTCACCACATAAAATAAACTGGTAAGCTGCGGAAACATACCCCAAGCAGCTCCAGTATTGTGTAAATAAGTTAAATGGAAAAAATGGGGAATAATCACTAAAGATTGACCCAAGACAAAATTCTGAGCAAAGTATTGCTTACTGCCAAGATCTAGGACGATAACTAAAAATAATAATAAAAGTTCTCTTTTTTTCATGGGCTTCACCAATTAACAGTTTAGCACATTCACCCTTATTTAGTCAGTTCCTTTAATATTTCTTGGGCTAAATTACTAAGTGACGCTGGTTCATTTAACACTTTACCACTAATAACTTGGTGGTAAAGCTCATTTAAAATAGTTTGCCGGTAAGCTTCTGGAATAGCTAAAGCCAGTAAATCTTGACCTGTTAATTGGAGATCTCTTTTAAAAACTAATTCACGATTAGCAATAATTTTATCTAATAAAGAATTAATTTTCTTTTGGTTGCTTTCACTTTGGTTAGCTAACCAAATATCATATTCAACATGACTCAAGCTATTTAAGATTAACTTTAGATCACGTTTAGTTTCAACTTTAGTTAGTAAGTGTTTACGAACTTGGATTAAGGTTTTAATATCTTGGTTACTTAAACCCAGACTTTTAGCCACCCTCGGAAATTCGCGGAGGCAGATACGCTTGGTTAACGAAACTATCCGGACTAAATAGTTTGGAACAATTAATAAATCATTAACCGCCACATAATCTAACCAAGGATAAGCTTTAATTAAAATTGGTAAATCTTCTTTTAAGACATTTTTAACGTTTTTACCGCAAATGATTTGTTTAAACTCTATTGCTCGTCGTTCTTCGCTTAATTTGGGTAATAAATTTTGATGAGCTAACATTGCTTGATAAGTTTCAGCTTCAATTTGAAAGGCTAACTTACTTTTAAACCGTAAAGCCCGTAAAATGCGTAAAGCATCTTCTTGAAAACGTTTCGCTGGCTGACCGACTGTTCTAATTAAGTGAGCTTGCAAGTCAGCTTGACCAGCAAAATAATCCACAATTTGTTGATCATGATAAGCTAAGGCGTTGATAGTAAAATCCCGGCGGGCTAAGTCACCTTTTAAATCAGTCAAAAACTCAACTTTTTCCGGAAAACGATAATCACGATATTTTCCATCGGCCCGAAACGTCGTAACTTGAAATAACTGATGCTTTAAAACAATTCCGATTGTTCCATATTTTTCACCAGTTAAGACTAGTTTTTGCGGACTAAATATCTCTTTTATTTGATTAGGTAACGCTGAAGTAGCAATATCATAATCTAACGGTTTTTGATGTAATAAATAATCGCGGACCGCACCACCAACCACATATGCTGAATAATTATGCTTAACTAATGTCTCAAGAATATAATTAACCTCAGCTGGTAGTTTCATTTTAATACCCCTCATCTTGCCTTTGGTGGTTTTTAACGTTCTTAAGTAAGTAATATTCGCGAATCTCAGCGCTAGAGAAATGCAATAACACCCCAATGGCTAAATAACTTGCCATCACCTTTTCGTAGTTTTCTAACGTAAATTCTAAAGCGAAGTTAGTAATTAACTGATAGGTCAAAAGAAAGGCGCTTGATAAATCAGCCACTGGGGGAGCACTAATGAAATAATCTGGCTGATAGTTTAAATCCAAGGCTAAAGATAAAAGAAAATGGAGACCATCCCCATATTCTTCCAAAATAATGGCCTTTTCGGCTGGGTCTTGTAAACTCCAAAATTTAAAAGTTCGGGTGGTATTAGCGCATTCGCCTAACTCCACAAGTAAGGCTAAAATCCGACGGGTGGTGGTCTCGGCGCGGCTTAAATTATGTAATTCAAAAATCCGATTATCTAATTCCGCTTGTAAAGTAAACAAATCACTGACTTCTAATTTCATCTTTCCACCTCAAACATGGCTAACTAATCGTGTATTAAAACAATCATAACTTGACGTAAGATTACTAAGTGATTAGCTAATTGTATAGTATGTAATGCCTATTTTTTCTACCTAAATTATACCAAAATAATCACGAAGATACAATTAAATAAAATTGCTAGTAAAGAAAAAATTCACCTTAATTATTTTGGTAATTTAAATGTTTCAAGACGTTTTGCGCAATAAAACCAATTCCATAACCAGCTGGCAAAGATAAAGCTAGTAAGTATGGCAACATCAAAAAGACACTGGCAGTTTGATAATAATAACTAACTACCACCAGCTGACCTAAAGTATGGAAAAATGCTCCAATGATACTTAACATAATCAAAGAAGGCTTTAAGCTTTTATCCGCTAAAATTGTCATAATCGTACTAATCCAAACACCAGCTAATGAAATCCAAAAAGTAGAGCCAAAAATATAACCTTTTAATAAAGAAGCTAAAATAACTCGTAACGTATTAACCGCGAGCATATCTTTTCCCGTGTATAGTTTTAACACTACAATTCCCATAATATTGGCTAAACCAACCCGAAAACGCGCACCAGCTAAAGGAATGTCAGGTTCCAAATAATGTAAGATGATTCCCATGGCTAATAACATAGTAATCTGGGTAAGTTTTTGAATTGGTCGATTCTTCATAATTTACACTTAACTCTTTCTGCTAAGATATTTATTGTTTACCTTATTTAGGCTTAAATAATTGCGTTGCTTGAATTGCTTGGCGCCAATTGGCAAGATAGCGAGCACTTTCACTTTTTGAAAGCATCGGATAAATAGTTTCACTTGTAGTGACACTGGCTAAAAGATCGCTTTTATTTTGCCAGTAACCACATGCTAAGCCTGCTAAATAAGCGGCTCCTAAGGCAGTAGTTTCTAAAATCGGGGGTAAAATAACCGGCTTTTGTAACAGATCAGCTTGCCATTGTAAGAGAAACTTATTCGCACTAGCCCCACCATCAACCCGTAAATCAATGATTTTTAATGCGGTATCAGCTTCCATCGCTGTTAAAATATCATAAGTTTGATAAGCCAAAGACTCTAAAGTCGCCCGAATCAATTCAGCCCGAGTCGTGCCTCTAGTTAATCCAAAAATTGCCCCTTGTGCTTGTTCATCCCAATAAGGCGCTCCTAAGCCAGTAAAAGCTGGCACAATATAAACCCCACCATTATCTGCTAACCGACTCGCGATGGCTTCACTATCGCTAGTTTGTTTTAATATTTCAAGACCATCCCGTAACCATTGTAAGGCAGCTCCAGCCACAAAAACACTACCTTCTAAAGCATAGACAACTTCTGCCCCAATTTGCCAAGCAACCGTCGCAAGTAAACCATATTGACTTAGTTGCGGTTTATTACCCGTGTTCATGAGCATGAAGCAACCCGTACCATAAGTATTTTTAACCATCCCTGGCTCAAAACACCGTTGACCAAATAGAGCTGCTTGCTGGTCACCTACTACCGCACCAATTGGAACTTCAGCTTGAAACACAGTCGCCGCTGTCGTGCCATAAATTGCTGAAGTAGGTTTGATAGTTGGTAACATTTTCATCGGAATTTGCCAAATATCACAAAGAGTTGAATCCCAAGCTAAGGTATTGATGTCCATTAATAAAGTCCGAGAAGCATTGGAAACATCGGTTAAATGTAGTTTACCAGCCGTCATTTGATAAACCAACCAACTATCCACCGTTCCAAATAGAAGTTCACCTTGCTCGGCCCGTTTTTGGCCAGCTGGTACTTGGTCTAAAATCCAGCGAATTTTACTAGCAGAAAAATATGGGTCAATCAATAAACCTGTTTTTTCTTTAATCAATGGTGCAAGTCCTTGTTGGCGGACCTGTTCGCATAACTCACGGGTTTGACGCGACTGCCAAACAATCGCTGGATAAACTGGTTTCCCACTAGCCTTATCCCAGACAATGGTCGTTTCACGCTGATTAGTAATTCCAATCGCCGCAATTGCTTTAATCGATACCTGAGCCTTCGCTAGACTTTCAAAGACGACAGCTAAAACAGATTCCCAAATCGCAATGGGATCTTGCTCAATCCAGCCCGGGGCAGGATAATTACTAGCTAGTTCTTTTTGCGCTTGACTAACAATCTGGCTTTGACGATTAAAGATAATGGCGCGAGAACTGCTAGTGCCTTGATCAATGGCCAGAATATATTGTTGTTTCATAAAGATCCTTCCTGACGCCGAAAATGATAAAGCATAATGCTAGCTGCTATTGCTACATTTAAAGATTCAACTGCGGCTTGCGGTATTTTAATTTGGTTGGAAATATTTTTTCGGATAAGTTCGCTAACTCCTTGGCCTTCATTTCCAAAGATCAAACCCAGCATATCTTGATTAGGTACTTGTTCTAATGCTAACTTTGCTTCGGCTGTCGCGATATATAGTGGAATGTTGACTGCTTGTAAACTAGCTAAATAAGGTAAAACTGCCCCACTTTTAACACTAATCCCAAAAATCGCACCTTGGGTCGCTCTAATTAGTTTAGGATTATATTGGTCAGTTCCACCTGCTAAAAAAACTTCATCAAAGCCAAAGGCCAACGCTGAACGAATAATGGTTCCAACATTGCCTGGATCTTGAACTTCATCTAAAATTATTACTTTATTTAAGTTATTTGGTTTCACCGTGAAGTAGCGACAGACTGCTACGACAGGCGAACCAGAAATCGTCGCTGAGAGTTTTTTTAAAATTGTGGGACTAACCACTACATCAGCCTGATACAACTCTTTAAACTCAGCCGTGGTAATGACTGTTTTAACGATCTGGGCGGCCCGCGCTGCCGCTAAAAGATGTTCACCTTCCACCAAAAACTCTTGCGCTAAATCACGATATTTCTTTTGCTGTAATTTTTGCCAAGCTTTAATCTTTTGATTAGCTTGCGATGTTAGTTCCACCTACTCACCTCACTTTTGCAACGATTAACTAGTTATTTTAATTCTTCGGGTTTGATTAAACGAAAATCAACATGGCAATAACCGCGGGGGTTTTTCACCAAATAAGCTTGATGTTCTTCTTCGGCTAAATAAAACGCAGTCAATGGTTCAATTTCAACCGCTAACGGTTTTTGGTATTGAAGTTGCAACTGTTGGAAAAAGTTAGAAATAACCGCTTGCTCTTGCTCAGTTTGATAATAAACACCAGTGCGATATTGAGGACCAATATCATTACCTTGCTGATTGATACTAGTTGGATCAATCATCCGAGCTAAGTGTTCCAATATCTTGACTAAACTTATCACTTGTGGATCATAAGTTAAGCGTACGGCTTCGGTATGGCCAGTAGTTGATGTACAAACTTCGCGATAACTGGGTTGCTTGAGCCAACCTTGCGCGTAACCAGCCTCACTAGCTTCAATTCCTTGTAAGCGACGATAATATTCCGCTACACCCCAAAAGCAGCCACCTGCTACTACAATCGTGTTCATCTTACTCACCTAATACAGCTTGACAACGTGGGCATAAACCAGCTTCATCAGGCTCAGCGGTAATATTCCAACAACGCGGACAAGTTGTTCCAACTGCTTTATCAATCGTTACTGCTAAATCAGCTGATTCATTACTGACTAAATTAACTTGGCTAATAGTTAACCATTGAGCTAAATCTTCCTTTAAATATTTTTCAACCAAGACGTAATCAGCTTGATTAACTTTAATACTAGCCGCGGCTTCAAGTGGTTTTCCAATCACTTTTTCATTTCGTGCTTCTTCAAGTTGTTTAAAGACCACTTCTCGTAAGGCAAATAACCGTTTAAAATCTTGTTTTAGTTGTTCACTATTTTTAATTTCCAAGTTGCTAGCAAACTCTAATGTATGAACGGTAACTCCACTTGGATTAAAGAACCCATAAATTTCTTCAGCGGTATAAACTAAAATCGGGGCCCATAAGCGGACTAAAGCATCAGTTAATAACCATAAAACTGTTTGAACTTGACGTCGCCGGTTAGCTGTTTGTTTTTCAATATATAAAATATCTTTAGTAAAATCTAAATAGTAAGCACTTAGTTCACGTGACATAAATACCATCAAACTATTACTAACAGTTAAAAAATCAAAGCGTTCATAAGCTTGACTTGCTTTAGCTTGAATATCCGCAAATAAAGCTAAAAGATGTTGATCAACTAAGGTTAATTCATTTAGCGAAAGCAAATCTTTTTGTGGATCAAAATCAGCTGGATTAAGATTACCTAACATAAAGCGGAACGTATTACGAATCTTGCGATAATGTTCGCTAATTTGTTTTAAGATGTCATCGCCAATCCGGACATCTTGTTTAAAATCAATGGTCGCACACCATAAGCGGAAAGTATCAGCTCCATAAACATCAATCACCGCAATTGGATCTACGATATTACCAATCGACTTACTCATTTTATTGCCTTTATTATCTAAGACATAGCCATGAGAAATAACCGATTTATAAGGTGCTTGTTGGCGAGTCGCTAAACCGACGATTAACGAAGAGTTAAACCAACCCCGGTATTGATCACTACCTTCAAAATATAAATCAGCTGGATATGGTAAGCCTCGTGCATTGAGAATTTGATGGCTACTACCAGAATCAAACCAGACATCCATAATATCGGTTTCTTTACGGAAACGGCCATTAGGACTAGCAGGATGTTTAAAACCGACTGGTAATAATTCTTCAGCACTTAACTCAAACCAAATATTACTGCCATGTGTCCGAAATAAATCTGCTAAATGTTCAAACACTTTTTTATCCATCAGCGGAGTATCATCTTCAGCGTAAATAATCGGAATTGGTAAACCCCAAAGCCGTTGGCGGGAAATACACCAATCGCCACGTTCTTTGATCATACTATAAAGTCGTGCTTCACCCCATTCGTTTTCCCAGCGCACTTTACTAATTTCGCTTAATAATTGTTCGCGAATTTTATCAATTGAAGCAAACCATTGTACGGTAGCCCGATAAATTACCGGAGCCTTCATGCGATCATCATATGGATAGCTGTGAGTAATAAATTCTAGTGATAATAAATTACCTAACTCTTCTAGCTTTAACGTAATAGTTTTATTCGCTTCATCTACAAACTGGCCGGCTAGAAATTCACCGGCTTCAGCTGTCATTAAACCTTTTTCATCAACCGGACAAAAAGCTGGTAAACCATATTTTTGGGCCACATAAAAGTCTTCTAACCCATGGCCAGGTGCGGTATGGACACAACCAGTACCATCTTCCGCGGTAACATGGTCTCCCAAAATAACCAAAGAAGGTCGATCGGGATAAAAGGGATGCTTAACCGTAATTAATTCCAAATCTTTACCACGATATGTGGCTAATACTTCATAATCATTCAAGTCAAATTTTTCCATTAATTCAGCCACTTTATCCGCTAAGACAATTAAGTTACCTTTAGCTGTTTTAACTTTCGCATAAGTAAAATCTGGATGTAAAGCAACCGCTAAATTAGCGGGAATGGTCCAAGGTGTTGTGGTCCAAATTACAAAATAATCAGCTTCAGTTAAAATACCTTTACCATCTGAAACTTGAAAAGCCACAAAAATTGCGGGATCCTTTTTATCATGGTAAACAATCTCTGATTCTGCTAAGGCACTTTCCGAAGCATAAGACCAATAAACCGGTTTTAGACCTTGATAAATCAGTCCAGCTAAAGCCATTTTAGCGAAAGCTTGCACTTGGTCAGCTTCAAAATCTTTCGTCAGTGTGATATAAGGGTGTTGATAATCCGCAATTGCTCCTAAGCGTTCCATTGTTGCTTTTTGGATTTCAATTTGTTTTAACGCATAATTATGACAAGCAGCACGAAAGTCCTGAGGAGTAACTTTTTTTCGATCAACCCCTTGTTTAATTACCGCATTTTCAATTGGTAATCCATGAGTATCCCAACCGGGAATAAAGGGAGTTAGATAACCACTCATTGCTTTCGAGCGAATTACGAAATCTTTTAAAACGCGATTCATTGCGGTGCCCGCATGTAAATTACCATTGGCATACGGTGGCCCATCATGTAAAACATATAAGGCTTGATCTTTACGGGCCGCTAATAAGCGTTCATAGTGCTTACTAGCTTGCCAACTTGCTAAAATTGCTGGCTCTTTCTTTGGTAAGTTGCCGCGCATTTCAAATGCAGTATTCGGCATCAGTAACGTATCTTTATAATCCATATTTACTCCTTTATAATAAAAAAAGCGTCGCTAAGGACGCAATAACGTGGTACCACCTTAGTTTATGCTGACGCATACCCTCAATTACTTTAACGCAGTACTACGATAACTCTTACTAGCTTCTGAGCTATAACTCGCAAGTGATAATTGATTAACATCTTGATTTATTTGCACCAACCATAAATTCTCTATTTACCAACATTAATCATTTTGTCTTGTTCTTCGCTTATATTTCTTTTAACCACGCAATATTTGGTGGTTCATTAATTTGAATACTGGCCATTAAGGCCTCAATCTTTAATAACTTACTTTGAACTTCTTCTTTCGCTAAACCTAATTCTTGATTTAGACGGGCTATTTCAATCAATAAGATTTTTGCACTGGCTAGTGCTTCCCCGATAATTTCATCCGCATTATGTTGGGCAGCGGCAATAATTTGATTAGCTTCCGTTAAGACCAGTTGCGATTGATTCGTTTTCAGTAATTTAGCTTTCGCCATAATAATTGCTTGTTTCAAGTTATTTACTTCTTGATAAAGCTCTTTCATACGCTTATCATAGGTTTCAATTAACAGATTCTTATTACTCAATTCCTGCTGTAAGGTCGCAATATAAGCATCAACGGTGGCTTTATCATAGCCTTTTAGCACCGTTTTGAAAGTGGCTGGTTTACTCATTAGCTTCTAAAGTAATCTCGCCGTCGACACCAATCGATTTAGGTGTACATAAGACCACGTTATGACCAATTTTTTGAATCGTGCCATCTAGTGCAAAGACAACACCTGTTAAAACATCGATACAACGTTGGGCGTCTTCGCGGATTAAGCGATGCAGGTTAACCACCGCTGCTCGGCGTTGTTTTAAATGACTCGCAATCTCTTCGGCTTCATCAAAAGATCGTGGTTCAAAGAGTACCATCCGAATATCCGTTGGCATCTTCGGAACATTTTTATTCCGTGGATTTTCATATTGACTAATAGCCTGGACTTCTTCTTCCGTTAATTCCAGAATTTCATCATCCGGTGCAATAAAATCTTTCAATTTTTTTGTAATACTCATAGCAACCTCCTTATCAGTTGATTAATACACCTGAAAAGCTACCTGTATCATACCATAAAGCCCAACTACTGAAAAGAAAAACTGTTGGTTTTAAGAAATATCCGTTACCGCCAAAAACCAGCTAAATCACTGATAAAGCGGTCAAGAAAGTTGTGTTCACCCAGCGTATTTATCTTAAAAAATACAGCTTGACTACCACCGGAAGTAATCGCCGATAAAAAAAGCTGATTTCCTTCACCTAGTAAAGTCACATTTAAACTAACCCGATTACTACCAAAATAACTAAAACGTTCAAAAACTCGAATTGCTAGCTGCAACTCACCAGCTTGAAAGTCACTTTTTTCCTCTAAGGTAGCGGATAAACTACTTAAGCCGGCAGTTTCAATTGCTTGTAGTAACTGATTAAAATTTCCGGTAAAGCGTTGTTCAAATTTAGCCAATTTAATCTCCTTTTATAAAAAAGCCAGCCTGAGCTGGCTGGTTTATTCTGTTTCTAGTAAACCATATCCGCCATCATGGCGTTTGTAAACTACTGCATAACTATCAGTTTCATTATCAATATAAATGAAAAATGAATGACCAAGCATTTCCATTTGGAGAATAGCTTCGTCTAAATCCATCAAAACTGGTTTGATTTGTTTAGTTCTAACTAGGCTATCATCGATCTCTTCATCTGTTACAGTAGTTTGATCAATCTCTTCTAAAAATGTTTTAGCCAACTTTTCACCATGTTTTTTGGTTAACCGCGTTTTTTGGCGTCGAATTTGGTCTTGGAGCCGATCAACAATCAAATCAATCGCTGAATAAAAATCTTCATGGTCAGCTTCAGCTCGTAATAATGCGACTTTAGTTGGAATCGTTACTTCTAATCTTTGAAACGTCGGATAGTTTTTAACCAAAACATTAACACTGGTATTCTCATCAATTAGAAAGAATTTATTGAGGAACTGGAGCTTCTTTTCTACACGATTGCGCATCCCTTCAGTAACCTTGATGTTTTTACCATGTATGGCTATTTTCATAAATTATTCCTCCTCTATTGTTAATTATATTATAACCTATTTAACGATTTATTGTGTGGTATCTACATAATTGATTGGAGAAATTTATAAAATAAATATAAGCTAGCTGAACCAAGCTCTTCTTCGCTCCAAATACGTTGTTGCTGATTGACCAACGTTTCAAACTCACTTTGACAAAAAGAATCACGAACACTAGCTAAGCTATAGTTATCATTCATTTTAATATCATAAAGATAACCTTCAACAAAAATAGTTCCCGCATCAACAATTCGGTCCTTTAAAGCTAAGATGCTTTCTGCTAAGGCCGGCTGACGAGCTGCTAATTGATCAATTTGGCGGGCTAGGTAACGTTTTTTAACATAAACTAGAATTGTTCCACTTGGCGGTAATTGAGCTAATAGGTTTTCTATTACTGCTGTTTCTGTTAACTCAAGCTCATTTGAACCAAAGTGTTCAAGCGACTCATTAAATAAATCTAAGGAATATGCTCGTAAGTGTGAAGTGAAGTCGGCTGCTGATTGCCACTTTAAAGCGAGAAATGCTACTGGTTCGTTGATTTGTTTTAGCCACATCTTGAGCGCTAGTTTTTCAAGATAGCGACCATCTCCCTTTCGTGCTTTTAACTGGGCATACTGAGTCTTCCCAAAGGTTGCTTGCTGTTCCATCTTTCCTCCCGATATTTTACTTGTTACTTGATATCTAAAGCTTAAACTTATTTTGCTTAATTCGCTAGTAATTCGCTAAATTAACCCAAAAATAAAGCCACTAACGCCAGCTAAGAGAATCACGATAATTGGGGATAGTTTAAATTTCGTTAAGGCTAATAAACTACCGCCAACTATGAAAGTAGTAAAGAGTAAACTAGTTATATCTTTAGTCATAGCTGGCCATAAATTTAACAATAGTAAATAAGCCGCATAACTAATCAAAGCTAGTACAGCTGGTCTTAGACCATAAAAGAGATTTTGATAATAAGCGGCTTTTTGAATCGTTTTTAAACTTTTCGCAACGACTAACATTAACAGCATGCCGGGTAAAAATACTGCTAGACTAGCAATTAGACCACCACCAAAACCAGCTACGCGATAGCCAACAAAGGTTGCTAAATTAATGCCAATTGGACCAGGGGTTGATTCAGAGATTGCAATCATATTAATGAGCTCCGCATAAGTGTACCACTGATATTTACTAGCTAAGTTAATTAAAAATGGTAAAGTAGCTAAACCACCACCAATACTCAATAAGCCAATTAATAAAAACTCTTTTAAAAGCAATAAATAAATCATGGTTTTTTCACCAAAAACGCATAAGCAAGACCACTTAGTAACGCCCCGAATAAAATATAGCCTTGTTTAATACCTAAAAAAGCAATCAGACTAAAACTAATTAGATAAATTAACCCAGCCACATAATCAGTCTTAATAGTCTTCAATAACTGTAAAATTGTTAAACTAATAATAACCGTTACCGCAATCCGAATTGCTTCAAACGCCTTAAGGACTAAAGGTGAGTCAAAATAATCAGCAAAAAAGGCTGTAACTAAAGTCATAATAATTATTGATGGTAAAGCGGCTGCGAAAGCCGCGATTAAAGCCCCTTGACGTTGTCTTAATTTATAACCAATTAGGGTACTGGTATTAATCGCAATTATCCCAATACTAAGTTGCGCCACACTATAACTATCCAGTAACTCATTTTCAGTGAGCCAATTGCGTTTATCGATTAGTTCCTTTCGCGCAATAGGTAACATCGCATAACCTCCACCGAAAGTGAATAATCCTATTTTAAAAAAGGAAACAAATATTTGGCCTAACATTTTACTCCTACTTCCTTTTATAATCATGTTAAGTTTAGCATAAAGCCAACTTACCCGCAATTTTCCTAAATTACTTTTTAATCAATTTGCTTGATCTGATAAACTAATCCAATGTCTTATCCAACTGAAAAACCGCCGATCATCAGCGGTTTATTAGTACTGGTAATTAGCAAAGCACTAAATCTCATTAATTAATAAATCAATTTGGTGTTTTCTTAACCGGTTGTTTAAATTTTTGGCGACTCTTTTGGGCCTTAAAAATAGTTTTATATTTTTTATTTTGCTTAATCTTATTTCGTTTTTGAAAATTATGGGTTCTCCGTCTCATTTTTGCCTCTCTTTCATTGGTACTTTAATCATACTATAATTTCAGCGAATAATGAAATTCTGAGCTTATCATGTTATAATTAATGTATCTTTTTTATTCATACATCATCATAGCTAGGAGGAAGGAAAATTGTATATTTTTATAATTTTTATCGTCATTTGCACTTTACTTTTTGCCTATTATAATCATCGAAAAGTCCAAGCGCGCGACCCTGGAAATCCTTTAATGCAAGAGTTAGCTCGATTAATTGCTGAAGGAGCACTCACCTTTTTACACTTAGAAATTAAAATACTAGTCGTCGTTAGCTTAATTATTGCAAGCTTACTAGCTTTAATTGTGGCTTGGTATGTGGGTGCTGCTTTTCTGATTGGGGCGATTTTTAGTGGCGCAGCTGGTTATCTTGGCATGAAAAGTGCCACGATCACCAACGTTCGTGTCACTAATGAAGCACGTACTACCTTTAATGTTACTTCAACCTTAAAAGTCGCATTTCAAGGTGGCAGTGTCATGGGATTATTGGTTGCTGGTTTTGCTTTAGCGGGCTTATTACTCGTCTTTTTCTTTTTTGGCTTATTACTTGGTCAATTGGACATTAATAATTTAATCATCACTACTAACCATTTAGGAATTAGCTTTATTCCTTTCACCATGAGTATCTCTGGTTATGCCTTAGGTTGTAGCGTTGTCGCAATGTTTAATCGCGTTGGTGGTGGAATTTATACAAAAGCCGCTGATATGGGCGCGGACTTAGTTGGAAAAGCTGAAACCCATCTCCCGGAAGATGATGCTCGTAATCCCGCCACGATTGCTGATAATGTGGGCGATAACGTCGGTGATGTGGCTGGGTTAGGCTCTGATTTACTTGAAAGTTTTGTTGGAGCGATTGTGGCCGCGATGACTTTAGCGAGCTACATGTTTGCCACCAGCTTAAATCAACAACACCCAATTTCCGCTACTTTAACTTTAAAATTAATCAATTATCCCTTACTTTTTGTCAGTATTGGTTTATTAGCCAGTATGTTAGGAATTGGCATCTTATTAAAGAAAAAGCCTGGTCCAAAACCCCAAAAGGAATTAAACAAAGCTGTTTCTTGGTCAGCCTTGCTAACGATTTTATTGAATGGCGTCGTAACTTACTATTTTTTCCATTCCTTAGATATCAGTAGTATTGGCTTTAAGTTTGGGACACTCTCGCCATTTCTAGCAGCGGTAAGTGGCATTATCAGTGGTTTAGTGATTGGCTTATTAGCTGAATATTACACTAGCTATGATTATCAGCCAACTAGAAAACTAGCTGAGATTTCGTTAGAAGGACCCGCTTTAATTATTACCCGTGGGATGTCGATTGGCTTACGCTCAACCTTCTTCCCGGTGGCTGTCTTAGGCATTACCATTATTGTTGCTTATAGTTTAGCTGGAATCTATGGCGTCACGATGGCAGCGGTTGGCATGCTTTCTTTTGTGGCGGCGACAGTCGCGGTTGATACTTATGGCCCGATTGCTGATAATGCTGGTGGAATCAGTGAAATGGCTAAATTACCGAGCACCGTCAGAAATATCACTGATCAGCTTGATTCGATTGGAAATACCACCGCCGCGATTGGTAAAGGTTTCGCCATCGGTTCCGCGGCATTAGCAGCATTATCGTTACTTGTTTCTTATATTCAAGCTCAAGGTCATCTTAGTGGTCAATTAAACTTGAATATTATTGAACCGTTAACTTTAGTCGGCGCGATGTTAGGCGCAGCGTTACCATTTTTATTTTCTGGCATTTTGATTGATGCCGTCACGAAAGTAGCTGATCAAATGGTAACGGAAATTCGCTATCAATTCCGCTTAGAACCAAAAATTATAACCGGAGAAATCCCCCCTGATTATCATCGTTGTATTAGTATTTCCTCGCTTGGTGCTTTAAAAGAAATGGTAACCCCCTCTTTAATTGCAGTAGTTATTCCCTTAATTAGTGGTTTTATCTTTGGCCCGCAATTTGTGGGTGGTCTACTTATTGGCACGACTTTATCAGCGATTATGTTAGCTATTTATACTGCTAATGCTGGTGGTGCTTGGGACAATGCTAAAAAATATATTGAGATTGGTGGCTTAGCAAATGAAGCTGCTGGTACTCCCGCCCATGAAGCTTCAATTATTGGTGATACCGTTGGTGATCCATTAAAAGATACCGTTGGTCCATCTTTAGATATCTTAATTAAAATTATGGCTGTAATTTCATTAATTGGCGTTTCCATCTTTAGTCGCTTCTTTATTTTTGGTTTCTTTAAATAATTTTTAGGTTGTTTTACAATTAAGCTAAGGATAGGAAGGACTCTTTATGTTAGTTGAAGATTATATTCGCCATTTTGAACAAGTCGGAGCAGCTTGGTTTGATCCAGAGTATACCCGCGATGTTTTAGTTTTTGGTGATTTAAAGCAGGCGGTTGGCTCAACTGTCATTACCACTTGGTGCGCGACCAATCAAGTCATCGAAACAGCGATTGAAAATCAAATAAAATTTATTATTACCCATGAAAACCCTTTTTATGAGTTGGGTACGAAATTAAAAACTCCGCTTAGAAAAGCCACCCAAGCAAAACAGGCCCTACTACACCAACATCAAATAGCGATTTATCGTTGCCATGATGTCTGGGATCGGATGCCTGTTTATGGTGTTTTAGATTCTTGGGCTGAGCTCTTAGCTTTACCCTTTGAAAAACGTGAAGTGCATTCGTTTTATCGCCGGGCTAACTTCACTGCTTTACCAGTAATTGAGTTAGCCCAAAAGTTAGCTAATCAAATTAAAAATCATGGTCAAAACGGTATCTTAGTGTTAGGACCCAAAGATAAATTAATCCAGAGCCTTACGATTGGAACAGGGGCGATTACGGATATTTTTGATATGGCACATCATTATCCAGCGGATGCTTATCTTTTAACCGATGATAGTTATCAAACTTGGATTGCTGGCCAATGGGCAATCGATCATCAAATCCCAATACTAGTAGTTAGTCACGCCACTTCAGAAATGGCGGGACTAGAAAATATGTCGGTCTATCTCAACCAGCAATTCCCGACTATCAACCACCGCTATTGTGGTCATGATTTTGATTATGAATTAATTATTAGTGCTGATTAATTAAGTTGTTTAAACGTATAACCAGCTTCAATTGATTGATCAATATAATCACTAAGAATATCCACGTTAGTCTGGGAAATCGCATGTAGTAACACGATATTTCCATTAGCATTGTATTTCAGTAATTTAGTTAATGAGGCTGCCGGTTCTGGTTGTTTAGCGGGGTCCCAGTCTTGATAACCAAACGCCCATAAGACAGTTTTATAACCTAATCCTTTCGCCACATTTAAAGATGTTTCCGAGAAACTACCAGCTGGTGGTCGATAAAGTTTAACAGCTGGTAAACTACCAACTAAGGTTTGATAACTCTTTTCCCAGTCTGTCAAATCTTTTTTTACTTTATCAACTGAGATTCGCGCATGATCTTCATGGCGTTCGGTATGGTTACCCACAATATGTCCTTCAGCTAACATCCTTAAGACTAAAGCTTTATTATTTTTAATATAACTTCCCGTTACAAAGAAGACTACTTTGATACCCTTTTCTGCTAAGATATCCAAGATATCAGCGGTAAGTTGTTGGTATTCATAACCATTATCAAAGGTTAAATAGAGATTTTTTTGATCATTATGAATTTTATAAACCCCATTATATTTTTCCAGTACACTTTTTCCACTAGAATCAGGATAACCCCAACTCCAAGCATAAGGTTTGGTCGCTAGGGCTGGTGTTGATGGAGTAGTAGGTGGTGTAACCACGACCTTTTTTTGATGGGAATAATTGACTGGATTAATATAACTTAAATCTACCCAACCACCAGGTACAGTCTCACTGGTACTCAAATTTACTGCAATATCAACCACCTTATAAATAAAATAGGTTTTACTTGAATACGTCGCGATTTTATTATTTAATTCCGAAGCATCTTTAGCTGTATTAAAAACATCAAAGGCTTGCTTCATTTCAATCTTATCTCCAGCGGTGAATTTTTTGTAATCTACGCTAAAACGCTCAATTGGCTCGGGCTCAACCGGCGGTTCTACTGGTTCTGCTGGCTCGTCAATATCAATTATTTCTTCAGGTAATTGTTCACCATTTGGTACATCAGGATCAACCGTTGGTCCTTTAAACCAGCTGCTACAGCCAGTTAAAATTAAACTGATGGCTAAAACAACTCCAAGCTGCTTTACCACTTTCTTTTTCATAGTGTCCCTTTCTTGTCACTAGTGGTAATTCTAATAACATGGTTGATGTCAAAATTTGTTTACATTTAATATTTTAAGCGCTTGATTTTCACCTATATTATACCTTGCTCTAGAAATAATGTAAATTAATCATTAATTTGCCATAAATAAAAAAAGGAACCACATGTGGTTCCTTTAATCCATTAAATTTTGTTCCTGTAAAAACTTAAGCGCAACTGCTTCTGGTGTTTTACCTAACACATCCACTTCATACACCAAATCAGTCATACTTTCATTAGTAAAGCGATGAGCTAATGAGTTAAGAATATCCTTTAGTTCTGGCACATCTGGGAAGCGTTCAAATAAGTCGACGCGAACTAAGATTGCAGCATTATAGTCTGGGAAATATTGTAAATCATCTTCCAAGAGTTTTAAATCAATCTTCTTATTCATACCATCCGTGGTCCAAGCCATCATGACATCAATTTGTTCGTTTTGAATTGCGGTATGTTTGAGATCAATGTTCATTGGTTTTTTATCCTTGAAAGTTAAATTATAAGCTTTACTCCACGGCCCAAATCGCATACTACCTTCTTCACTGAAAAACTCATGTTCTGCTCCAAAGATTAATTCACCGGCATAGGGTCGTAAATCAGAAATAGTTTTTAAGGTATATTTCTGCATGGTCTTTTCCATGACACCAATCGCATAAGTATTTTCAAAGCCTAACTTTTCCAAATGATAAATTTGATGGCGTTCTAACGCCACTTCGTTGGTGTAATCATAAATACTCATCCCAGCTGGTACATCTTTGACGTCCAATTTTAAATAAGAACTTAAAAGTGATCCATCATAACTCAACATTAAATCTGAATCTCCGCCTTGAATTAGTGCTCTAAAAGCAAAGACCGAAGAAGACATTTCATCTTTAATTTTAATCTTAAGATCTGTTTGATCTTCAACCAAATATTTAATCATTCGATAAATTATTTGCATCTCTGAATAATGTCCATCATAAACCACGATTGTTCGATTGTCTTTTGAACCACCGCAACCTGCTAAGACACTAAGACTTAAAGCGAATAATAAACCTAATTTTGCTAATTTTTTCATACAAATTCCTTTCTTAATCTTTTTTAGTTAAACGATATTTATTAGTTAACCTTTTTTCAATCATCCCCATTCCATTATCTAGTACTATCGCAATAATCATTAAAGAAATAGTTCCAGAAAATACTAATTGCATATTTTGTATTCGGATTCCCCGATTAATAATTGAACCTAAACCACCCCCGCCAATCGTGGAAGCAAATACCGCAATCCCCACCGCAGTAACAGCCGCGATACGAATCCCCGCAAAGATAAGCGGAAAAACTAACGGTAATTCAATTGAAAATAAACGGTCAAAAGCTGATAGACCCATGCCCCGCGCCGCTTCTTTAATCCCTTTATCTAAATGAGCTAAGCCCAAATAAGTATTGTGGACAATCGGTAAAAGTGAATATAAAACAATTCCAATAATTACGGTCGTTTTACCTGGCCCAAAGAGAATCATCACTAAACCCAGTAGTGCTAATGAAGGAATCGTTTGCAGTAGTTCAGTAAGGATTAAAATAACTTTCCGTAATCGTAAATTTAAATAAGCTAAGATACCCAAAATTAAACCTAAAATAGTGGCGACTGACACCGACATCAAAACTAGATATAAATGTTCTAAGACTCTTTCAACGTTCATTTTTAGCCTCGATTCTTAAACCCCGTGGGGTTAATTTACGTTTCAATAAATCAATCAATTGACTAAAAACTAAAGCCATTATAGCGGAAGGTATCGCCCCAGCTAGCACTAAACGATTATTATTACTTGGAATACCGATATAAATAAATTCACCTAAACCGCCTAAACCAATCATCGCTGCTAAAGCCGCCCAACTAACGGTATAAACAGTTGACATCCTTAAGCCTCCAATAATGCTGGGTAAAGCCAACGGCAATTCGATTTCAATTAATCTTTCAAACCGTGACATCCCACAACCTTTGGCAGCTTCAATTAAACTAGCATCAACATTTAAAATACCTGTATAAGTATTTTTTAAAATTGGGAAGATCGCATAAATGGTTAAAGCAATTAACACCGTGCGCGGTCTCATCCCTAAATAGATAAACATAATCCCAACAAAAACAATCCCAGGAATCGTTTGAAATATGGAAATAATCGGTAAAATAATAAATTTTAAACGTGGGACTAACGCTAAAGTAATGCCTAAAATTAACGCAATTACAAACCCACCACTCACGGCGACGATGACATAATATAAATGCGTGTAAATAGCTTTGAGTAAGCTCTCACCATAAACACTAAAGAATTCCATTAGTTATCCCCCCAAATGACTTGGCCCATGGCTTTAGCCATACTAGTTTTAGTCACGATACCAGCGATAGTATTATCATCATTTAAAACCACGACGTAGTTATTGTTGGAATTAACTAATTTATTGAAAGTTTCATTCGCCTTTTCATTACTATATGAAACGACATTCGAACTAAAAGGAATCTGCGAAATTGAACCACTAGTTAAATTAGCTTTTCTAATATCATTAACGGTAATCACGCCAGCGTAAGTTTCATCTAAATTCTTAATTAATAGTGAGTCAATTTTATTGGCTATGAGTAAATGCATGCCTTCTTTTAAACTTTGATTAGCATAAATACTAACTGGATAACTCCGCATAAAATCAGCTGCCGTTAAATCTAAGTTATTAAAACTTACTCGATCACCCATAAACTCTTTAATTAAGCTACTGCCGGGATTCTCTAGCATTTCAGCTGGTGACGCCATTTGAACAATTTTCCCTTTTTCCATAAAGATAATCGTATCTGCTAGTTTTAACGCTTCATCCATGTCGTGTGTAACAAATACAATCGTTTTCTTTAATTTTTTATGTAATTGTTTAATTTCATTTTGTAAGATATTCCGAGTTAACGGATCTAACGCACCAAAGGGCTCATCCATCAACACAATCTCGGGTGAAGCAGCTAAAGCTCTTAAAACACCGATTCTTTGTTGCTGACCACCAGATAATTCACTTGGATATTTTTTCGCATTTTCTTCATAATCCATATTAACCATGGCTAATAATTGTCTAGTAATTTCATCTATCTGCTCTTTTGAAAACTTAAGTCTTTTTGGGACAACCGCAATATTTTGGGCAACTGTCATATTCGGAAATAAACCAATTTCCTGAATTACATAGCCAATTTGACGTCGTAGTTTAACTGGATCTAAAGTCTTAATATTAACGTTATTAATATAAATATCGCCACTATCTGGTTCAATTAAGCGATTAATCGATTTTAATGTCGTTGTTTTCCCGCAACCACTTGGCCCGATTAAAACAACAAATTCACCTTGTTTAATTTCAAAACTAACTTCTTTTAAAACTTCTTGTGTTCCATATCTTTTAACAACCTGCTCAAACTTTATCATTATGCCTCCTTGAAATAAAAAACTGCTATCCACAAAATCAGGTCCGCCCTTCCTTTAGCAACAGCAGTAAACACCACAAACGAAAAACACGAATCATCCCCAGAACAAGTTTTGGTGGATATTATTTTGAAATTATGTTTTTTCTCTACCTTGAATTATAGCATAATCAACTAATCAATTCAAACTTTCAAGTTAAGCTAAAATTGACTTTTAATCAACTATATTATTTTTCATCTTAAAAAACAAATATTTTTATAAATTATTTTGTTAGTAACTATATCTTTTTATCTTTACGATATTGAATTGGAGAACATCCCACAATCTCTTTAAAAACTTTAAAGAAATATTTATAGTCGCGAAAACGGACCATATCAGCAATTTCATAGACTTTGTTTTCTGTTAACAATAGATATTCTTTGGCTTTTTCAATTCGTACTTCAATGATTTTTTGTCGGACAGTATCACCTGTATCATACTTAAAAACTCGATTTAAATGGTCAGCTGAAATTCCAATATTTTGTGATATATCTTTCAATGAGATTTGATTCTTTAAATTTTGTTGAATATATTTAAGTACACGATTAGTGTAGTCAGAATAACTATTACCATAATCAACTTCTTTATTAGTTATCAAGGCTAATGCTTGCTTAATAGCAGTGTTAACTTGGGTTTTTAAAACTGGTTTTAATAAATAATCTACCACATTATAACGAATCGCAGCTTGAGCAAATTCAAAATCAGCATAACCGGAAATAATAATTGTTTGATAATGATATTTCTCATAAGTTTGTTCTAAGATTTCTAAGCCATTAAAAATAGGTACATTAATGTCTAATAAGACTATTTGTGGCTGAACCTTTTGAATAATCTCTATTGCTTTCTTACCATCATTTGCTTCATATATTTCATTGATTTTCAAATCTATTTGGTCAATTTTGCGCACTATATCTTGGCGAATTATCTGCTCATCTTCAATAATTAGAAGTTTTACCATGAATATTCACCTCTTTCTGCTTTTAAACGAATTGTAACAACAGTACCAATATGCTCGATACTATCAATACCAACACCATAATCTGTTCCATAAAGAAGCTGTAATCTTTGATTAGTATTTAGTAATCCTACATATTTTGTATAACTCTCATTATTTTCAATAATATCTCTTAATTCGTCGAGTCTAGCTGAGCTCATGCCAATTCCATTATCTTTAACCACCATAATAAGATCTTGATCAATTTGAAAGATATTTACTGCTACCAAAAATGTATGTTGGTTATCAAAGCCATGAACAATACTGTTTTCAATAATTGGTTGCAAAATAAGTTTGGGAACAAGAAAATTGCCATCTTCACAAACAATTTCATATTTCAATAATTCGCCAAAGCGTAGCTGTTGCAAATTCAAATAATCTTCAATATACATTAAGTCATCTTCGAGTAACACCTTATTCTCTTCACCAAAACGAATTGAATATCGCAACATTTGAGCAAGTTTTACAATCATTAACGATGCCTTTTCTTGATCGATTTCAACCATTACATTTATTGATGCTAAAGTATTAAAAAGAAAATGTGGATTAAATTGTGATTGCAATTGTTTTATTTGAGCTAGATTTGTCTTTTCTGCTAATAAGGAGTTTTTTTCAATTAACTGTTTTACTTCTAATAAAAGAGAATTATAATGTTTGACATATTCAGTCATATGATCATTTTTGTCTTCCAACAAACGTAACTCATTAGTTTTTCTATAAGTCGAAAGGGAATCAAACATTTCATCGATGACCTCGAAAGTTCCTATCAAATACTTTTTCCTAATTAAATAAAAACCATAGCCAACGAAAAAAACAGCAATAATTAGGCCAAATATTAATACTTTTGATAATTGGACAATAAAATCAATGTTTAAAAGAGTTGTTAAATATAATTGTTTCTGACTAATTGAAAAATCTAATTTGATAAAACTTTGATTTTCATAATTTATCAAATTGAATAGTTTAGTTTCAATATTAGGGCGAATTGGTGGAGTTAATTTAGAATTATTACTAAACAATACACGATCAAAACCATTACTAACAATAATTGTGGCATCCTTAGTTCCAACAATTCGACTTAAAGTTGTAAAATTCAAATCAAAAACTAAAAAGTAAGTATTTATTCCATCCAAAGGTACAGCTTGAGCGAAATAAATCGATCCTGAATCAGCATTAACGCTAGAGATTGAGAGCATTACTGAAGTATCTTCTGTTAACAAACGCTTATTTACCAAATTTAATAAAGCTGATGCTGCAGCTGGATTATTGAAATTTGTAATACCTGAACCAGAAAGACCATCACCAAAATAAAATTCAGCTGGATAATCTAATCCATTGACAAACTGATATAAATCTTGATAAACAGTTGCTCTAGATACTTCTCCAGATAAATAACCAGTAATATTATGATAGTAATTATCATTGCTTAGATAAGATTGAAATTCTGATATATTAGTTTGAATTTCAGAAACGATCGCTTTAGATTGTTGATAACCATAAATACCCATGATGGTAGTTACTAATATCGGCAAAATAACGCTGATTGAAATAACCACTGCTAACATGGGTAATAATATAGATTGGAGCATTAACTGTAAAACTGAGAGTGGCTTTGTTGAGACCAATTAGTTAACCCCCTTCTTATAAAAGATTATAAATCAATTTCTCGTCGGCCAGTAATTTTAAAGAATAAAAGTAATGTGACAACAGTAGTGAAGATTAAAACACTAGATAAAGCCGAAGCTACACCATAATTACCATCCATAACCTGGAAGTAAATTTCAATTGACAAAGTTTTAGTTGAGACAACCCATAACATGACAGATGCGCTCAATTCACTAATTATCGACAACCAACTCATAATTGCTCCTGATAAAACCCCAGGAATCATCATCGGTAAAGTTACTCTAAAAAAAGTTGTGATTGAATTAGCACCTAAACTGAGTGAAGCTTCCTCAACGTTTAAGTCAATTTGCCGCAAGATAGCAGAGGTACTTCGTATTGTATAAGGTAAACGACGGATAACATAAGCAACAATAATTATTAAGGCTGTTCCATGAAGTAGCAGGGGTTTTTTATTGAATGCTAAGATTAATGAGATTCCAAGAATTGATCCAGGAATAATATAAGGTGCCATCGATATTGTATCTAAAATACTAGTTAATTTACTCGATTTACGTACTGATGTATATGCAATAACAATACCGATAAAAATTACTAAAATCATTGCATAAAATGAAAATAAATAAGTATTCTTAATAGTTCGGCCTAATGTTGTAAACGCTTTTGCATAATTCATCAATGAATAACCGGGTAGATAAATCATACCTTTACTATTTCTAAAAGAGTTATGAAATACTACTAGAGTTGGTAAAACAGCGATAAAAGTCATTGTATAAAGAATAGCATGAGATAAAATATTTTTAATACCGGAAACTTTTTTAGGTTCTATTGGACGCATCGAAGTCATTTCGATTGTTTTACGATTGCTAATGTATCTTTGTAATAAAAATATAGTAGTTGTAAATATAACTACGATAACACTAATTGTCGCGGCTAATCGTTTATCTGGGGTTAAGTCTCCAACAAATGAGTCGTAAATTAATCCAGGAATCGTACGATAACCTTCACCAATAAGTTTAGGAGTACCAAAATCTGCCAAGATCCGCATGAATACAAGTAACCCTGAAGCTAAGATTGTGGGTAGAATTAATGGGATAATAACTTCTTTAATACGTTTATAAGCAGAGGCACCTAAACTTTCAGCCGCTTCCCCTAATGATGCATCCATATTTTTTAACGCACCAGATACATACAAATAAACCAGAGGTATGAGTTTAATCGTAAAAACTAATAGAATACCATCAAAACCATAAATACCTTTCGAAGTAACATGAAAAAGTTGATTGATTACTTTTGTTATCATACCTTGGCGCCCAAATAAAGAAATCCAAGCATAGGCTCCAATAAAAGGTGGTGAAACAATGGAAATAATCAAAAGCATATCAATAATTGGCTTGAACTTAATTTTAACAGTTCTCGCAATATAAGCTAGTAATGTTCCAAAGAAACTGGTTAATAAAGTAGCTAAAAGCGTAACCTTAAAACTATTTAAAATTGTGTTAGAATAATATTTCTTTTGAAAAAACATTATGAAATATTTAAAATCCAATTGCTTCGTTGCAGGATCAACAATACTGCTCAAAAGAATTTGTAAAATTGGATAAATGAAAAACACAACAAAAAAAGCAAAAGAAACTAAAGATAAAAGTGTCCAACCATTAAGTTTATGCGACTTTTTCATTATGAACACCTTGCATTAATGATACTCCTGAATTTTTATCAAAGGCATTAATAACACTTAAATCAAAATCTAGTAGGACTTCATCATCAATGTTATAATGACTTTCTTTGATGTTTTTAGAAATCTCAATTTCTTGATTATTCACTAATTCAATGACATAGCGAACCTCTGAACCTAAAAACATTTTTTCCACAATTTTCCCTTTAATACCATCTTCAACAAAATTAAATTCAGTTGGACGAACATTGAGTTTAATGTCTGTATTAATTGGAATATCTTTTTTGAGCCTTGGCAAGACAAGTTTA
Organism: uncultured Erysipelotrichaceae bacterium; assembly: GCA_964489695.1. Classification (GTDB taxonomy): domain Bacteria; phylum Bacillota_I; class Bacilli_A; order Erysipelotrichales; family Erysipelotrichaceae; genus CAYUXU01. The sequence goes on from CAZAZP010000003.1 coordinate 53,951, forward strand.
TATCCGTTATCTAGTTCAATTGTTTGTTCAGCTATTATCTTTCCATTAATTAAGTTGCCTTGGCCAATAAAAGTTGCAACAAATAAATTTGCTGGATTAGAATAAATTTCTATTGGGCTACCAATTTGTTGAATAACGCCAAAGTTCATAACTGCAATTCTATCCGACATTGATAAAGCTTCTTCTTGGTCATGAGTAACATAAATAGTTGTAATTTTAAACTGATTTTGAATTTGTTTAATAGCTAAGCGCATATCAATTCTGAGTTTTGCATCTAGATTACTTAATGGTTCATCCATCAACAAGACATCTGGTTGAATAACAATCGCTCGAGCTAGAGCAACCCGTTGTTGTTGCCCACCACTCATTTGAGTAGGAATACGCTGCTTCAATTCGGAAATTTGAACAACATCCAGAATATCATCAACACGTTTAGAATATTCAGGATCTTTAATTTTCCGTTGCTTAAGGCCATAGCCAATATTCTTTTCCACCGACATGTGTGGAAAAATGGCATAATTTTGAAAAACCATTCCAATATTTCTTTGGTAAGATGGGATGTTGTTAATTAACTTATCATTAAAATAAAACTCTCCTCCTTCGATTGTATTAAAGCCTGCAATCATTCTTAATAAAGTTGTTTTTCCACAACCACTGGGTCCTAACAAAGTGAAAAATTCACCTTCTTTTACTTCTAATGATAAATTAGAGATTACAGTATTATCTCCAAATCTCTTAACTGCGTTTTTAATTGAAATAGATACACTCATAATTATTCGGTAAGTTCTTACCTTTCCTCCTTTACCTAAGAAATGTCAAAGAGAGCTTAGCTCTCTTTGACTTTGATAAAAATTAATCAAAAAGTTCTGTGATTAGATCTTGAATTTTTTCAATGATGCCTGGCTTTGTTTCAGCTTGCCATTCAGTAGTACGTGGAATAACATTCATGTCAGCAATAGACCATTTATAGTCAGCAACTTCTGCTGTTCCTAAAAGCGGGTTAGCGCCTAGGCAGTCTTTACCATAGACAGATTGTCCTTCTTGACTAGCGAACCAATCGATAAACACTTTCGCTGCTTCTGGATTTTTAGCGTTTTTAATTAAAGCAACACTAGCTGTTCCAGGAATAACACCTTCTGCCATTAAAACTACTTTAATGTTAGGGACTTTTTCAACTAAATAAGCTTGTGCAGGGGTATCCCATGATAAACCAACAGCATATTCACCAGAAAGAACGCCTTCATAAGTAACAGCTGACGACTCAACAATTTTACCATCTAAGTTTTCATAGAATTTTGTAACGTAATCCCATGCATCTTTAGATTCAGCCTTTTGATAGTTATCATCTCCTACACCCATTGCTAATAACATATTTTCTAAATGATTATAAGCACTAGAAGATGCAGCAGCGTTACCCATCGCAATTTTCCCTTTAAGATCGGGGTTAAGTAATTCAGCATAGCCTTTAATTTCGTATGGAACTAAATTGGTATTATAGATAATAACAGGTGCATTATAACCAATCTCTGTTGCAAATCCAGTATCATTTCTAAACGCTTCGTCATAAAGACTATCGTGTATAGAAACATACTGTTCAAAATACGAAGTATCCATTAAAATTGTACTAGTTGGAATCCAAGCAACATCAGCTTGTGGATTTGCAGCTTCTGCTTGAATTTTAGCATAGATTTCTCCAGAACCACCACGAATAACTTCAACTTTAATTCCAGTTGCTGCTTCAAAAGCTGGAATCATGACATCAATGTTATCTTGAGCTGACGGTGTATAAACAGTAATGGTTTCTGTTTTCTTTTCATCAGTTTTACCACAACCAGTTAAAACCAAGCCCATGATAACAAGAACTACAAATAAGCTTCTTTTTTCATGTAAAGCCCTCCTTAAATATTATTATAGAAATAATGTAAGCGTTTTAATATACGAGAAAAAAGCGATAATATCATAAAAAAACGACATATCTTAAAGTAGTAAATTATAAATGTCTTATTTTTATTAAGTGTTGGATTGAAATATCTTTTTGAATGTTTTGATTAATTAATAAAGATTTTTATTTTTGGAATTTCCATTAATTAATTGTAGTGCTCCACTCATTCCTAATCTAGATACTCCTAAATCAATATATTTTTTGACGTCTTCTATTGTTTTTATCCCGCCAGCAGCCTTTATCTTCACGTCAGGTCCGATATGTTTTTTAAATAGTTCAATTTGTTTTGGATCTGCTCCAAACTTTCCAAATCCAGTAGATGTTTTAATATAATCTACTTTATTATCAGTAATAATCTCACATAGGCGAATAATCTCTGAATCATTTAGGTAGCAAGCTTCAATTATAACTTTTAGACAAAATTTAGATCCTAAATTTCGAATATTTTTAATTTCATCACTAATATAATCAAAATCTGAGCTTTTTAATCTCCCTATATTAATAACCATATCTAGTTCATCAGCACCATTTTGAAGTGCATTACGTGCCTCAAATAATTTTGCTTCAGTTGTCATATAACCAAGCGGAAATCCAATCACGGTACAAACAGTTAACTCTGGAAATTTTTCTTTAATTTGCTTGACATAAGATGGAGGTATACAAATACTTGCCATCTCGTATTGTAAGGCTTCTTTAGCAAGTTTTTCAATTTCTTCTAAAGTTGCAGTTGCGGATAATAAAGTGTGATCAACTATACTTAAAAAAATTTTATAATCTTTCATAATATTTAAAATAATAATACGTTTAATGTACTAATAAATCCTTTCTATTAAATTTTAATCAGCAAATACAATCTTAACTTTATCCTTCATCGTTTCCAAAATAGATTCGGAATTATTTGGTGTATTAGTGACAAATAGATCTATATCCTCCCAATTTGCATATCGAAAATGACTTGTCATATTGAACTTTGATTTATCACCCATAACGATTGTTTTCTTTGATCGACTAATTGCTTTCTTAGCAATACATAACTCATTATATGAAAAAGTTGCAGGTCCTTCTAATTTTTGAAAGCCGCTAGTACCCAATATGGCATAATCCAAATATATGTCATTAAAAAAACTTAACGTCATATCACCAACAGTTGCAGCACTAATAGCCTCTATCTCCCCGCCTAATAGTAATAATTCACAATTCAGAGGGGAAACACTATAAAATGACTCAGCTATCATAATTGAGTTGGTAAATATTCTAATTTTCTTCTGAAATAACTGTTCAGCTAAAATTAGTTCTGTACTTCCAGGGCCAATATAAATGCTAGAATTCTCAGGGATTAAATCATATACCATTTTTGTAATTAAACTTTTAAAAATACTATTAGTTTTAAGTTTTACTGATAAAGGTAAATCTTGATTTGGTTCAACTGCGATTGCACCACCATGACCTCTAATCAATAATCCTCTTGCTTCTAAATAGATTAAGTCTTTTCTTATTGTTTCAGTCGATACTTTAAATATTTTGGCAAGCTCAACTACTCTAACAGAGTTTTCACTTTGTAAAAGAGATAACAATTCTTGACGTCTATTAATTAATAAAAGATTTTCCATGATTATAATTCCTCGTCATTTTTCTTAGCCCTTTAGATAATAGCAAATTAAATAATTACATTTTAACATAGCATATTAATTACTTAAAAAGCATATTTATCACTTGATCTTCAAATCAGTAAATCTTCTCAAGTTACTCCCAGGTAATAATTGAAATTCGATTTCAATATTTTGAATTGCAATAGAGCGAAATGCCTCAATTTCTTCATCATTTGCATATATACCCATTACAAGACTTTTTCGCAAATCTTTCTTACCCAAAGGGCCAACATTTATTTTATTTGGGCTTATAATTTTTTCTTCTATTAACTCTTTTAAAATAATTGGTTCTTGAGCAATCAACATATACTTTCTTTTGCTTCTTTCAGCTTCAGGCAATTTTTTGAGGGCACTTTCTTTATCGAAGATGTGCACCGGAAGATTAAAAGCAGCACGGCTATAAATATTTTTTAACATGGGGTTATTTGCTATTTCATTAGATACCAGAATTATTCCGTCAATTTTAATAATTCGACTCCACGAAACAACGGTCTGTCCATGAATTGCTCTTTCATCTATTCTATAAAATACTATGGCCATTTTTCACCCTAATGTAATTGAATCATTACATCGTTCCTTTCTTTAAAATCTATTTATTATTACTAAATCCTTCTTTTTCAATTTGAACAATTGCTATTCTTTGTTGATTTAGCGACGTAATCTTAACTTCCTTAACGTCATTTGGTATATAAATTGTTTCCATATAATGAATCTCAAAGTCGTTAAATATATTTTCAGGTGAACAAATTATAGCACTTTCTCCTTCAACTAATACGATAATCTGCATCTGAGATGAATTTTTAATCATCAATTCATTATTAAACCAGTGTTTATTTACATTCATTGGACAATAACTCATAGTTCCTATTCTATCAGAATAAATTTCTTGTTCTTTATTATCTAATACTTCTCTTGAGAACAAATTCGCCTTGACCCATGGTGCTGAGAAATTCTCTTGAATTACTTTTTCACCCAAGTCGATATCTATTTGTCGTGGTTTACCATTTGCATCAACACGACCCCAATCCCAGAGCTTGAAAGTAGTTGTTGATGAAGAATCAATTTCTAAGCAAACGGATTCTTTACAAAACGCATGAACAACTCCACCAGGTAAATAAATGTAATCAAATTTTTCCACATCATAGCTATTAACATAGTTAGCAACTTCAAATTTATTCTTTATTTGTGCAGTCTTTAAAGCACTAGAAAATTCTCTAAGCTTTAAATCTTCTTTCAATCCAAGCAATACTTTCGATTGCTCTGTTGTTTCAATATAATAATATCCTTCATGATGTCCAAAAGGATAATTCATTTGGTTTTGATTATATTCAGCTGTAGGATGAACTTGTAGACTTGAATTTTCTCCTCCAATAGTATCAACAATTAATAGATGAATTGGCGTTCTACTACCATAAATATAATAATTGCGCTCCCCAAGTAAGCCTAATGGTTCAATATTAATTATATCTCTACCAGGAATAGACAATATTTCACCATTGATATTAATATTTACATACTGTTCTTCTAAAATTGAAGAAACTAAAAATGAATATTTTTTATTGGTTTCAGGAGCACCAAGCCTACTTTGGAACCATTTACCGCCCCCCCAAATATTTTCTTGAAAAAGAGGAACGGTCCTAAACGGTTGTTTTACTATTTCATTAATTACTTCTTTATAATCAATTATCGAAAGCATTTTATTATCAATAGAAATATCTATGATAAAATCATTTTCACATAAATTGTAATGTTTATGTTTTTCAACTAAATGAAAGTCTATATATTTCAGTCGTTTCTCTGTGAGGTATTTATTACTATCAATTAACCTATCCCATGCTTTATCGAATGTTGTATTAACATAAATGTTTACAGCATCATTAACGAAGTTTGAAGCACCGGGGCCAAAAATCAATCTTAAACCACTAAACTCTTTTCTTAAGGCTAATTCAATTTTATTCTGTTCATACATGTCGATAATGTGACCGCTAGCAAATTTTCCATTTACAGGATGATCAGTTAAATAATCTTTGAATTTATTTTCAATTTCATTATCTTCTAGGCGATACAAATTTAAATCAATTATCTCGGAAAATTCTATACCATCAGTTATAAATTTAATATCCGCAATATCTATCGATAAATATGAATCTAAAACAAGAGTCTTAAATTCACTTTCCTTTAGTAAGTCATCTATCTTTTCAACAATTGAACTTTTATCTTTATAGATCTTAATGTTAGATAAAATTTTTACTTCAGGAAAAAAATCATAATTTGGTACAATAGCTCTTTCACTCATTCTCAGCTCCTTTATTATTTAAATAATCTTTATAATGTTTCATAATTTTCTCATAAACGGACTTCTGGTCAAGCTTGTAGGCTTTACGCAAGAATTCAATACTTCCAACTTGTCCAAATTCTTCATCAATTCCAATTCTTAAAAGTTTAGTCATTATTTGATTCTCTGCCATAATTTCAGCTACCATGCTTCCAATTCCATTATTCAAACTATGGTTTTCCAAGGTAACCACCATATTTTTGTTTTGTAGCTCGTTAATAATGCCAGTCTTATCAATAGGTTTAATATTGAATAAGTCAACTACAGCAGTACTTATACCCTCTTCAAACATTTTCTTCGCTACTTCAATGCTTGTGTATAACATTTCACCACTTGCAATTAATAAAATATCCGTTCCTTCAATAACTTTCTTAATTTTTTCAAGTTCAAATTTATCATGTTTTGAATATATTAGTGGCATCTGCTTGCGATTACTACGAATATAATGAATACCTGGCTCATAAATAATACGATTAATCAACCAAGAAAGTTGATTTTCATCAGCAGGATCATAAATTTTGGAATTTGGAATCATTCTATATAAGGCGATATCTTCAAATGTAGTGTGAGTACCACCGTTATGAGCAGCACAAATACCAGGATCACTACCAAATATTTTGATATTTAATCTAGCATAGCCACCAGACAAATAAATCTGATCAAAACATCTCCTGGAGGCAAACGGTGCAAATGTGTGAACTACCGGAGTCTTTTCTATTAATGATAGTCCAGCGGCTATTCCCATCAAATTGGCTTCAGCAATTCCAACGTTGACGAAATTATCGGGATATATATCATGCATTTTTGAAAACCTACTAGCTGCACCCAAATCAGCATCCATAACTAAAATATTTTTGTCTTTTTCTACCAAATCAATTAAAGTGCTTATTAAAGCATCTCTCATTTCCATCCTGTACCTCGAAATGAAATATAATTTTCAAGTCTTTCAATATTTTTATCGATAATTTCAAACTCTGAATCATTAAAGTTCACACTATGATTTGCATATAAATTTTCGAAATATTCAATTCCTTGACCTTTTGTAGTGTCGAGTATGATACTTACCGCTTGGTTATCAATATTGTCAGTTTTTTGCAACGCCTCTAAAATAGCTACTTCATCATCACCTTTTACTCTTTGAGAGTAAAATCCAAACGAACGCATTTTTTCATTTAAATCGAAAGTATTTATTATTTCTTCGGTGTAACCATCCAACTGCTTCTTATTATTGTCGATTATTACTTTTACATTTGACAATTTGTGGTGAGCAATAAATTGAAAAGCTTCCCAACATTGACCTTCATTTAATTCACCATCACCAACAATAAGTACAACTTTTTGTTTTGATCTATTCAATTTGAAACCATATCCAATACCAGCTGCTACAGACGTACCTTGGCCTAAAGATCCAGTTGTCATATCTACTCCTGGAGTCTTATTACGATCCGGATGAGAAGGCAAATTAGTATTTCCTTCGTTTAAAGTATAAAGTAAATCTTCAGGAAAATAGCCAAAATTTGCTAAAGTGGCATATAGTCCTGGGCCACTATGTCCTTTGGAAAGTATCACATAATCACGATTAACACTATCAGGATTTTTTGGATCAATATTTAAATACGTAGAATATAAAACGCTTAGCAATTCAACAATCGAAAGTGAACCACCAATATGACCATATCCAATTTTCTTTAACATTTTCAAAATCAACAGTCTTATTTTTGCAGACTGGAGTTCTAATTTATCCTTTTCACTCATTTTTGGGCCATCCAAATTCTTCTAAACAATTTGAAATTTCGTCTTTCAAGTCACCAAATTCAATGCCAAAGCTTTTAGCTTTCAAATTCGACATATGAAAATCTCTAAATCTATCACTATATCTATCAAAATTAGGTAATATATTTTTATCTATTTGTTCACTACTAAAGCCCATTATTTGTGCAATCTTCTTCGCCGCTTCATATGTATTATAATTATTTTCAGCAGTTATATTATATATACCTTTGGGTAGATTAGATATTTTGTCAAATTGTTTAGCAAAATTATGTGCATAAGTAAAGCCTCTAATTTCGTTTACGGTAAATTTTGTTGGTATTTCAAAAATAATTGCTTTTATAATTGGCGTTAAAATATTATAACTGGGTTTAATGGTTGGAAATGGTAGACCAAACATCCATCCAAAACGAATAATTAAATAATCAAAGTCTAATTCTTTAATAAATTCTTCACATTCAATTTTATGATTACCGTAAGCTGTAACACTACTTACTGCTTGTGTTTCTGAATGCGGACCCATAATATCTAAACCATTATAAATTTGTTCTGAACTTATAAAAATCATTCTTTTATTTTTTTCTTTAACAATTTCAGCAATTTTCTTAGTTGATAAGACATTAACTTTATACGTTAAATCCGGATAATCTTCACAAGTCTTTGTATCTGGGATTGCTCCAGCATGTAAAACTAAATCAAAATCAGCGTTATTAAAATATGTACTGACTTTTTCAATATCTGACAAATCTAGTTCAGCTTTATCTAAAAGTGTTATTTCATATTTTGTATTATTGAAATAGTTAATTAACGAAGCGATATATCCATGTCCACCAGTAATAATCAGTTTTCTCAAAGCACTCTACCTTTCTAAAAAAAGCCACTATGTAGTGGCTTTTTCTCTAAAACAATCCTAATAATACTCCCACAACAGAAATAGCCATTAAAACCAAGATTAAAGATAAAGGTTTAATCTGATATTTTCTACGCATCAACCAAGTAACAAATAAAAGTGTTAATGGTAAAAGTTTTGGAAGAATCTCGTCTAAAATTTCTTGAATGCTAACATCTTGAATTACAACTGTAATATTCAGATCAATATATGCCGCTGCAATAGCTCCGAGTGAAATTAGACCTAAAATTTTAAACGCATTTTGTAAGCGATATGATTTTTCGCCTAAGAATAAGTCAACTGTTCTCACACCCAATTCATAACCTTTATGGAAAATATAATATGAAAACCCAATATTAAATAAAATAGAAAGCGCTATGAAAAGAAGTACTCCAGTAATTTCTCCATTTTTAGACAAAGAAATACCTAAACTTAAAGCTATTGGAGTTACTAAGCCTTGACTTAATGTATCACCAATACCTGCTAAAGGCCCCATTAAACCAACTTTGACGTCTTGAATTGTATTAGAGCCAATTTCTATTCCATTAGCATTACTTTCTTCTAATCCAGCAATAATGCCCGGGATTGCAGCGCCAACTACAGGCTCAACATTAAAGACTACTGAATGTCTGTCAAAAGCGGCTTGAGTAGCAGCTTCATCTCCGGCATATAATTCTTTTATTACAGGAAACATACTGTGTAAGAATCCATAGGTTTGAAACTTAGCAAAATTCATTGAACTTAAATGATAGAATGCCCAATTCCAATAACTTCTATTAAGTGTCTTTTTGCTTAATTTTTTTGTCATTATAAAGTCACCTCATCACTTCCATTTGATTTGTCTTTAGAATTTGAATTTAAATATGTAATGACAGCAAAAATTATTGCAATAATTGCAACGGAAATCATGCTTTGGTTAAAGAAAACTAATAGAATGAATCCAATTAAAACATAAACCCAATCTGTCATTTCCTTGATTAACATTGAAGCAATAATAACAATTCCTGCTACAGGTAAAATACCACCCATTACTGAAAACATGTCCAAGATAATTTCTGGAGCTAAGTTTACTACTGTTGGTATATAATCTACACCATAATATAAAATAATGAAAGCAGGAAAAAATCTCATAATAAACGTAGTTACTTGAGTTCCTAACACGTGATATTTTAATACACCATTATAGTCAGATTTTGCTGCTGCTTTATCACAAAGTTGAATCCAGAATATATTAATAACAGCAATTGCATTAAATACGACTGTCCCTAATAATCCCAATGTAACCGCGATGGCAATCGCTAAATCAACGTCACCACCACTTGCGAGTGCAAGTGGTAAAGCAATATAGGAAACTGAGACAACGTCAGTCGCTGTTACACCACCCACAATCATCGATCCTAAGTAGATTGTTTGAAGTGCAGCACCAATAATGATTCCACCTTGAATATCGTTAAGAATTATCCCAGCGACAAGTCCTGCAACTAATGGCTTTTCAAATACCAAAAACCCTAAATAGTCTCCAACTAGCCAAGGAATCCCTTCCCCACTTAAATAACAAAATAATGCCAATAAAACGGCTTGAAGAACATTCATAATATCCCTTTCTTTAATAATTAATATTCATTCAAAAGCAAAAATATAGATAATTAGCTTTCTCCTTATAAAACTAATTATCAATCACTAATAAGTTTTATTTATTCACCTCTCTTTCTATATTGAAATTATTCGCAAGTAAATGCAATAATTCGCAACTTAACCATAGCTTATCATTATTTACTCACAAAGTAAATACTATTTGATGGTAATTTCTTTTAGTTTTTCAAAAAATTGAAATTAAAAACACTTATACTTTAGCAGTAGAAGTGTTGCTATCTAATTTGATACAATTAATAGATTTAGCTTATCATTTTTAGGTAAATGAAAAAAAGAAAACGAAATTACCGCTGCAATTCAATTTACGAGACGAAAGTGGAATTAATAGTGTTTCACCTAAATTAACCGCTATCCCATTAATTGAGCCCGATCCTGAAATTATAGTTAAAAATCCCCAATTTTCAACAACAATTTCGGACGTGCCGGAAATATTATATTCATCCACTGAAAAATATTGACATCTTATTTTCTGAGTATACATATAACTTTCATTATTAATTATAGGATTTATTATCGGTTGAATATCTGTTTGGTTAATAGTGATATTTTCTAATGCTTCTTTAACATGCAATTCTCTGGTTGTATTAGTGCTTGTATCTATTCTGTTATAATCATATACACGGTAAGTTACATCTAAAGCTTGAGAAATTTCAAATACTAATGAATTACTACCCAATGCGTGCATTACGCCTGCTTTAATAAAATAGGTTTCTCCCTTTTTTACACTTCTATATTTTAGTAGTTTATCCCATTTTGACTTCATTATCATCTTTTCCAATTCATCAAAATTACTTGCATTGTGACCAATTTGGATTTTCGTTTCAATATCTGAGTTCAAGATAATCCATGCCTCGTCTAATGAAGATGGGAGACCTTTTGCATGTGCATATTCTGTAGTTGGATGGACCTGAATACTTAATTGCTCTTTTGCATCTATAATTGTTATCCTAAATGGTAACTCTAAAGTTTTCATAGGAAATTCATCAGAATATTCAGTTAGATAATTAAATAAAGTGCCCTTTTTATGAGATATCTCGTTACTTTCATTTGTTTTCGCAACAACTATCCAAGCTTCACCAATATTATCATTGTGCTCACTTTGTGGAAACCATGACTTTAAAACATTCCCACCCCAAATTTTCTCTTTTAGGATAGGCTCGATTTTAACAATATTTTTTTTCATCTTAAAAACTCAAAGTAATCAGGCCTAGAAACAAAATGGGTATAAAGTGGTATTGGTGCTAATTGATTCTCTGGAGGTAAATCGCTTACTTTTAAGAATGAAATTTCCTTATTATCAAATTTATAATTATTATTAAATTTATACATTATATTGCCATGATTAAAACAACAATAAAGTGGCGCTCCTTTCATTTCTTGTAAATAAGAATAGTCATTTTCACTACCTTTCAAAAGTAAATCTCCAAAGATAAAGGGCTCTGATCCGACATTTATTGATAAATGGTAATAATCGCTTGGTATTGTGAACCTATCACCAACATTTGTTTCTAATAAAATAATGTTAAGAGAATTATTAGCAATTTTAAATAATTGAAATATCCCTTTTCCACACAATATTTCATATGCTTCATCATGCCTTTTCATCTTAAGTGGATTTATTGCATGGATATGCCCATAACTTTTAATGCATTCGTTATTGATTGGGTTATTCATAAGTACAGTATATTCATATCTAATTCCCCAATCTCTAATCAATGATTCATGTTCTTTATTATATATACCGTTGTACATATAATATAACGGTTGCTCATCTAGATAATCATCAGGATTTATAAATAATGATCTCATATCGCCGAGCTTTCTTACTGCGATTTCCTCAACTATTATATCCTCACTAAAATTAATTTTCTGTGACTTTAAATCGAAAACTGAACTAACGCCACTTACGTTTGAAATATCATACTGCATGTCTTCCTCCATAAAATTTACAACAACATTCAAATTATTTGAGTATAAAATAAAATAACTTACCACTTACAAGTTATTAAATAACTTCAAATTACTAAATCAATTTATATCTTTTGCAGCATCTTGATCACAAATAACAATCACATTATTATGTAACTTTAGTATTGATGCAGGAAATTCAGTTGTTATTTCCTCACAATGATAAAGTTTGTTAATTACTTGAGATTTTTTCTCGCCTGTTGCCAAGATTATTATCTTCTTAGATTTCATAATATCCGCAAAACCAACAGTAATTGCCCTATTCGGGACTTCTTCTTCAGAACTAAAAAATCTACTATTTTCTTGAATAGTCGAAGTTGATATTTGACTTATATGTGTTCTTAACTCTAAAGAATCACTAGGCTCATTAAAGGCAATGTGTCCATTGACTCCTAAGCCATCTACTAATAAGTCAAATTGTCCAATAGAATCAATTAAATTATTATACTCAAAGCACATTTTAGTCGGCTCTTTATCACCATCAATTAGATGTAATTTTGATCTATTAATCTTAATATGATTGTAAAAATTTTGATTTAAAAAGTATGCGTAACTTTGAGTATGAGATTGTTTTAAACCAACATATTCATCAAGATTAAAAAAATTAACTTCTGTAACGTCAATGTTTTCATTTTCAATTAAATTAATTAACTTTTCATAAACTGGTATCGGTGTTGAGCCAGTTGGTAAACAAACCGAAGTATTGGATCTCAATTCATCAAGTACCATCCTCGCGGCGACTTCTGCAAACTCGTTCGTATTTTTACAAATTATAAATTTCATCTCATTACCTTCCTATCTAAAACTGTATTACGTTAATTATAGCATTTATATAAATTTATTTTTATTCAATATTTATGTTAACATAAAGATAATAATAACGAGGTTAATTATGACGATATTTAGAAAAAAAATTGCTCCCACCTTTTTAAAAAGTGAAAGTGGTTTAAAACAGCAATTAAAAGAGCTCGAAGCCCTAAAAAATCAACTAACCATTTCTGGGCAGAAACTAATTGAACAAGATATTCAATTAATTAAATATGGTATCTTGGGTGAAGATAATATTGACTTTGAATTAAAAAATAGTCATCTACCTATCTATATAATTAAAGACGTTTATTTAAAATATGAAGATTTATCAGCTCAAATAGATTTTTTAGTCTTTACTTCTAAAGTTGCCATCATTTTAGAAATTAAAAATTTATTTGGTCATATCACCATTAACTCTCGAGGGGAATTTATCCGCTCTTTACCTTTAAATAATAAAGTTGTTAAGGAAGGTATCTATTCGCCAATTGTTCAAAATGAAAGACATTACAATTTGATAAAAGAAAGAGTGCTCAGTTTCCAAACTAATCCCCTAATGCGTTATATGGTTGATAAAAGCATTAATCAAAGTTATTATCCACTTGTTGTTTTGGCAAATCCAAAAACCATTATTAATTTAAAGCAGGCTCCTAAAGATATTAGAAGTAAAATTATTCGAGCTGATCAATTAGTCCAAACTATTAAAACCATTCATCAAAATTCAAGTGCTCCATCTCTAAAAAATTCGGAACAATATGAATGGGCGGAAAACTACTTAAAGGCTGATGAGCCAAAACCTAACACATTTTTAGCTAAGTATCAACCATATCTTATAGAAAATAAAATTGCCTCAAATATTGACCAGGAACTTGAAAAACTATTAAAGTCTTATCGACTTGATCTAAGTAGAAAATTAAATATTAAAGCTTACTACATTTTTAATAATGCTCAAATGGCCAAAATCATTTCAATTAAGCCACTTGAAAAAAGTGAATTAAGAAAAGTTTCAATGTTTACTGATGATCAAATTAAAAAATATGGCGATGATATTATCGAGATTATAAAAAATACTATCGCTTAATTGAGTAAATAATTTCTATTTAATAATATTTAAGCTTATTTTCAATTAGATTTCATTGCTTTTATTTTTCCTGAATTTTTCACATCATAAAGTTAAAAAGATATTTAGACTTAAAACCCCCTTAATATGTCTTGGTTTGGAGGTTCACATCAGTTTATCGATGTTTTGTTGCTTCAGGCAGCTTTATAGGTAAATATATGATTTAAAAATTAAGAAGATTCATAATAAGGTTAACTAGCAATTCTTTTTCTTTGGGTTTGATTCTGCAAGCATGATTGTTAAAGCAACGAGTGTTTTATTATCAATTATCTGTCTACCTTCTTTGATCAGCGCCTTGTTTTTATTTAAGAAATACACAAAAAGCGCTGCAGCGATTTTTTTTCGATCGGTAAATCCATGATTTTTCACAAGAAAATATAAAAGATGCGCTGCCTTTTCTTCAAGTGTAGGATATACTTCTTCTTTATCAAACGTTTGATAGATTGCGCCAATGCTCGATTTGAAGGCGCCTCCGCGTTCTATTCCAAAAACATCATATTCGTGATACAGTTTCATTTCATCAATAAGCTTAATACATTCATGATAATTCAGCTCATATGTTGAACAGACACCTTTTGGTTTATGTATTCTCTGATGATCATCGTCATCTAGTAGTTGTAGTCATAAAGTATATTCCTCAAGAATGCTTAAAATTTCTTTTGAATCAATTTGATTAGTTGTTTTCTTTAACACTTTAATTAATTGAAGTTGTTTATTATAACTTATTTTGATTTATCGCATAACCCTTGATTGCATAATCCTTCAGAACTGATGTTGCCCATTTTCTGAAATAAATGCCTTTTTTAGATTTTACATGATACCCAATAGATATTATTACGTCTAAATTGTAATACATTGGCGGTCTTGAAGCATTCATTTTACTTCTGTCGAAAATTACGACAGAAGTATCTCTGTTGAGCTCTCCTTCTTTAAAAATATTAGAAATATGATACGCAATTGAAGATCTTGCAGTATCAAACAGAACAGATATTTGCTGCTGAGTGAGCCAAACAGTGTCAGATTCTGGCGTTACATTAACTTCTAAAGATAGTTCATCATCATTAAAAAAAATCAGATTTCTTTTTAAATTTTGATTCACATAATTAACCTCACTTAATTTTTTACAGGTATACCATATTGTACGTCTGACACTAATATATCCCTAAAGGTATACAAAAAAACTCCCACCTAAGTGAGAGTTTTTTGCAATATGTTTGATAATCGAATAGATTAACGTTTTGAGTATTGTGGTGCTCTACGAGCGCCTTTAAGGCCGTATTTTTTCCGTTCTTTAGCGCGTGGATCTCTGGTCAGAAAACCAGCCGCTT
>CAZAZP010000004.1:0-5089 GCA_964489695.1 uncultured Erysipelotrichaceae bacterium
ACTTAGCCAATTAGTCCTGAGGATCAGTAGTTAACCGCCAGCGCTGACAATGACCACGTCTATTAATACCTGGTGGGTTAGTTTCAAAGGCCAGTTGGTTAGCTTGAATTTTGGCGATTAATTCTTGACCAGCTTCTGGGGATATTTTCCCTTCCGTAATCATTGCCTTGATTACCACCAACTGACTTTTAAAGTGCTCTTGGCGTTGGTTAACAAAAGTTGAATCTTCTGTTTTTGGCGATGACTTTAAAAACATCCGATAGTGATGGCCACGACCAACCACGTGTTCCATGATTTCACTTGGAGTTTGATTAGTTGTTGCCGCATAAGCTAAGACACTCATCATCAAAAATAACACCACCACGCCAGTTATAACCATAATTTTTTTAACTGTTTTCATTTGGCACCTCCTTACAGCATTAAGATAGCGAAGATTTGTGGCAAAATTATGGCTTTTAGTTATTTATTAAGTTTTTAAAGTAAATTTGAAACAAGTGCCATGCGGTTTTAAATTTTCAAAGCTTAACTCAATCGCATGACGTTTTGCAATTTCAGCTGCGATAGCTAAACCTAAACCTGTGCCAGTCGTAGCGTTTGAATCTGACGAACGATAGAAACGTTGAAAAATATATGGAGCATCAGCTGGATCAATACCAGAACCAGTATCACAAATCTGAATTTCTTGCTCAATAAAAGTAAGCTGCACGACACTAGCTGGTGGAGAATATTTAATCGCATTATCTAAGACAATTAAAAACATCTGGCGTAATCTACCATAATCACCAAAAAATTCTTGTTGCTTAGCGATTAAGTTAAGTTGTAGTTTTACGCCTTTAGTCGCTGCTAACCGTTCAGCTCCGCGATAAGCATCTGTTAAAACATCGACTAAGTTAATCCGTGTCCGTTCAATTTTGAAATCAAGATTCTGTAAGCGGGCTAAATCAAATAAATCCGTCACTAAGCGTTCAAGATAGTTTATCTCAGTTAAGATTTGGGCTTGATATGCTGCGACTTTATTGGGATCAGTCACAATCTTATGTTCTAAAACTTCAATGGAACCTCGAATCACTGCCAAAGGGGTTTTTAATTCATGTGAAATATTCATCATAAAATCTTGGCGCATTTGGTCTAACTGGTCTTGAGCCAGACTTGCCTCAGCTAACCGCGCCGCTAATTCATCCAATATTGTGGCGAGCTCACCAATTTCATCAGCTTGTTTTAACTGATTTCTAACAGAATAATCACCTTTCGCTAACGCCAAAGCATTATTGCTCATAACTTTTAACGGTTTACTAAAAGAATAAGATAAAGCTACTGCAATCAATAAAGCAATTAACAAAGCAATTAAAGTACTGCTTAAAAATACCAGTAAGTCTGCTCGAATCGTCGCATCAATCGCGTAAAACGGCGCATGCAATAATATCGCCCCACTAATCGCCTCCGAAGTTTGATAAATCGGGGTTCCAACTGTTAAAGTTTGTCGGCCTAACCAACCACTAAAGTCTTCCGTGGTAATTGTGTTGCCCGCTAATACTAATTCAATTTGCGCAACAACCGTGGCTGGTAAACTCTGATACATCAAAATTATTTCTTGATTAGCTCCTTGGCCCATCATCCCATGCATTTTACCTCGTGGTTGAAAACTAGTTAAAGTGCCATCAAGTTCCACCAGCCAAATACCACTACTAGCAACGTCAGTCATTAAATTGAAGTAATTACCCAGCCCTTTAAAGCCTAACTTTCCTTGAAGCACTTGTTCGTTACTAATCGCACTGGCTAATGATTCAGCTGTTGCGAGCAGTTCTTGGCGTTTAACTTCGTATGTTTGATTACGATGTAATAACCAAAAAACACTACCAATTAAAACCGCAAAAACTAATAAAGCCAAAGTAAAATTTCGGGTTAACTTTTGCATGATTTTACTTTTTAACATTATTTAGCTCCTCAAATTTATAGCCCACACCCCACATAGTTTTAATTTCCCAAGCTGGATGCGGATAAATGTCTAGCTTCGCCCGCAAACGTTTTATATGACTATCAACCGTACGGATATCGCCATAATAATCATTTCCCCAGATACTATCCAATAAATTATCACGGGAAAAAATCTTATTAGGATAACTAACCAGCATGGATAATAGTTCAAATTCCTTTTTCGTTAAAGCCACTGATTTATCAGCGACTAAAACTTGGTAAGTATCTAAATTAATCTCTAAATCAGGCTGCTGGATTATCCGGTTAACTTGATTAAACTCAACCCGCCTAAGTAGTGCTTTAATCCGAGCCATCACCTCAGCTAATGAGAAAGGTTTAACTAGGTAATCATCCGCCCCGATTTCTAACCCCAGAATTTTATCGTAATCTTCGCCCCGTGCTGTTAACATAATAATCGGCACTGTAGAACGTTCACGAATCCGGCGACAAACTTCAAAACCATCCAGTTTTGGCATCATCACATCTAACAAAACAACATCAAAAGACCGGCTGAAAAATACTTCCAGGGCTGATTCTCCATCATAAGCCACGGCAGTTTCAAAGCCAGTCTTTTTGGCATATTCAACTAATAAATTAGTTATTTGTTGGTTGTCATCAACAATTAAAATTTTCACAGCCACCTCTAATTACAATATAATCCAAAGTTGTGTCAAAATCATGTCTTATACAGTTTGGTGATAGTTAGTACTAATTAATGATCTGAAAGTTAAACGCTTGATCAACGACTGTTACTTCAATCACTTGATGTGATGTAACTTGATTAGCCAGTATTAAACGCGCAAGCGGTGTTTCTAGTTGCTTTTGAATAAAGCGCTTTAATGGTCGAGCTCCAAATTCTTGGTCGACACCTTGTTTTAAAATTAATTGTTTAGCAGCTTGATCAACTTTTAACTCAAGATTTTGGCGTGCTAAGCGTGTTTGTAATTCCGCTAAGAATTTGTCAATTATCTTAATATAAGCTGTATCCGTTAACTGATTAAAAACTACAATCTCATCAATCCGATTGATAAATTCTGGTTTAAAATAACGATATACTTCGGCTTGATAGTGACTTTCTTTTAATTTCTGATCAGTCTCAAAGGCAAATTGACTACCTAAGTTACTGGTCATAATAATAATTGTATTTTTAAAATCAACCATCACACCTTTATTATCGGTAATTCGCCCATCATCTAAGACTTGTAATAAAATGTTAAAAACATCTGGGTGAGCTTTTTCAATTTCATCAAGTAAAACAATCGAATAAGGTTTCCTACGAATTGCTTCAGTTAATTGGCCACCTTCTTCATAGCCAACATAACCTGGAGGCGCCCCAATTAAACGGGAGACACTAAACTTTTCCATATATTCACTCATATCAATTCGAACAATCTTCTCTTCACTGTCAAAGAGTTGTTCAGCTAAAGACCGAGCGATTTCTGTTTTACCAACGCCAGTTGGGCCTAAAAAGAGGAAAGAGCCAATTGGTCGATTACTATCTTGGATATCAGCTTTTGAACGTAAGATTGCATCAGATACCAGTTTCAGTGCTTCATCTTGACCAATTACACGTTTTTGTAATTCTGTCATTAGACCTAAGATTTTTTCCCGGTCAGTCGCTAATAGTTTCCCGACTTCAATATGCGTCCATTTTGAAACAATCTCCGCAATCATCTCATCATCAACGATTTCACGGATTAACGCTTCTTGATCTTCGGTTTGATTAGCCCGCGCAATTGCTTTTTCTAAATTGGGAATTGTTTCATATTGTAAGCGGGCTGCTTCTTCATAGCGCGCCTCATTTTGGGCCTTACTTAAAGCTAACCGAGCAGTCTCTAATTGTTCCTTTTGTTGCTTTAATAAAGCATGGCTTGCTTTTTCCTTATCCCAACGCGCTTTTAAAGTGGCTTGTTCTGTTTTTAGTTGCTCTAAATCTGCTCGTAGCTCTGTCAGACGTTTAAAAGAATTAGCATCTTCTTCTTTTTTAAGAGCAGCCTCTTCAATCTCAAGTTGCATCACCCGTCGAGTTAGTTCATCTAATTCCACTGGCATTGAATCCATTTCTACCCGAATACTTGCACAAGCTTCATCCACTAGATCAATTGCTTTATCGGGTAAAAAGCGATCAGTAATATAGCGTTTTGACAAAGTAGCCGCTGCGATTAAAGCTTCATCTTTAATCCGCACCCCGTGATAACTTTCAAAACGGTCTTTTAAACCACGCAAGATAGAAATGGTATCTTCAACCGTTGGTTCATCGACTAAAGTTTTTTGAAAACGACGTTCTAAGGCGGCATCTTTTTCAATATACTCCCGATATTCATCAAAAGTTGTGGCCCCAATACAACGTAGTTCACCACGGGCTAACATTGGTTTTAATAGGTTCGCAGCATCCATTGAACCTTCAGTTTTACCAGCTCCGACTAAATTATGAATTTCATCAATGAATAAAATAATCTGACCATCTGAAGCTTGAATCTCATGTAAAACGGCTTTTAAGCGTTCTTCAAATTCACCCCGAAACTTTGCTCCGGCAATTAGTAAACCCATATCTAATTCAAATAATTTCTTATTAGCTAATGATAATGGCACATCACCATTTAAAATTCGCCAAGCTAAGCCTTCCACAATCGCGGTTTTACCGACCCCGGGATCACCAATTAGAATTGGGTTATTTTTCGTTTTACGCGATAAAATTTGGATGATTCGACGAATCTCATCATCCCGACCTATAATTGGATCGATTTTACCAGCCGCGACTTCATCTACCAAATTTCGCCCATATTTACTGAGTGCTTCTAAGGTTGTTTCTTTATTAGGACTGTCCATCACTACACCCTTCCTTCTCTTTAATTCTAATCCTTGTAATTGTTTTTTCTCTATTTGATAATCATTAACAATCTGTTGGCTGAAATAATCATCATTAAATAGTAATTCGATAAAAACCGGCGCCACGGTTAAATATGTATCTCCCTGCGCTTGACTCCAGTTCCAAGCTTGTTCTA
The DNA here is from genome assembly GCA_964489695.1 of uncultured Erysipelotrichaceae bacterium. GTDB lineage: Bacteria > Bacillota_I > Bacilli_A > Erysipelotrichales > Erysipelotrichaceae > CAYUXU01. The sequence continues at coordinate 4,980 of CAZAZP010000004.1, forward strand.
GTGCTTTACTAACTGAAAAAGCTAATGTTGGTTGACTTTGACCACTAATCTTTACATCCGTTTGAAAACTAGCTTCTAGCTTGGTTAAAAGTTCAGTTTTATTTATTTTG